>JBOFLQ010000053.1:0-13285 GCA_051657945.1 Xenococcaceae cyanobacterium
AGCGATCGCCATTTATTTAATGATATTTACGAAAAAATTCTGGCGGATTTGCAATCGGCGGGTAACGCGGGGGAATATTATACGCCTCGTGCAGTGACGCAATTTATGGTGGATATTCTCGATCCGCAGTTGGGGGAAAGTATTCTCGATCCTGCTTGTGGTACTGGTGGTTTTTTAACCTGTGCGATCGAGCATTTACGCAAACAAGTCAGTAATGCGGATGATGAAAATTTACTGCAAGCAACTATTCATGGAGTCGAAAAGAAGCCTTTACCCCATATGTTAGCTATGACTAATATGATGTTACATGGCATTGATGTCCCGACCAATATCCGTCACGATAATACTTTAAGTCGTCCTCTACGGGATTATAGTCCAGCCGAAAGAGTAGATATTATTGTGACTAATCCACCCTTTGGAGGGATGGAAGAAGATGGCATTGAAAATAACTTTCCCAAGAAATATCAAACCAGAGAAACGGCAGATTTATTTATGGGTCTGATTATGCACCTGTTGAAAAAAGATGGGGGACGAGGTGCGGTGGTGTTACCCGATGGTTTTTTGTTTGGGGAAGGAGTGAAAACCAATCTCAAACAGGAACTTTTAGAGAATTTTAATCTGCATACCATCGTCCGTTTACCGAAAGGGGTTTTTAGTCCTTATACGAGTATTGCTACGAATATTTTATTTTTTGAGAAGGGTAAAAAGACTGAAAATATTTGGTTTTTTGAGCATCCCTATCCAGAGGGTTATAAATCCTATTCTCGGTCTAAACCGTTGACAATTCAAGAGTTCGATCGCGAGAAAGCTTGGTGGCGCGATCGCCAAGTTAATCAGTATGCTTGGCAGGTTTCGGCAGAAGAAATTATTGCTCGTAACTATAATTTAGATTGTAAAAATCCCCATCAAGTAGAGATCGATCGCGGCGATCCGATGGAATTAATGGCGGAGTTTTTGGAAATTTCCCAACAGGTTAACGAAATTCAAAATGCTTTAAAAGCTGAATTGATGGAAGCTTTGGGTGAGTAATTGAGTCAGTTATTTAGTCAGCCAGCGATTAAAATCGCTGCCTAATACACAAAGTCATCTAAAGATGACTAAAACCAAACGGAGATGTCTACGATACTTCTTGTGTCTACGCACTTATCTTTATTCATCCCTACCCTTAACTCATAATCCGTTTTAACGGATTTTATATTTTAGACAGAGAATTCATTCTCTGGCTATCCTGGCTATCCTGGGTGTGTGGCTACAACCCGTCAGCGATGTAAATCGCCGCCTCATACACAAAGTCATCTTAAGATGACTAGAACAAATAAACTGACTTAAAATATTTAGACAAAGAATTGATTCTCTAGATCTTTAATTTAGGCAATAACGATCGCGATCGAAAATTAATATGGCTTTGTGGCGTTTGTATTATCATTTGGTTTGGGGAACAAAAAATAGACAACCGTTAATCGATAATAAACGCGAAGCGAGGCTTTATCCTTACATTGTTAGCAAGGCTGATTCTCTTAATTGTATTATTCATGCGATCGACGGTATGGAAAATCATATTCATATAATTGTTTCCATTCCACCCAAATTATCCATAGCAGAATTTGTCAAACGCATCAAAGGTAGCAGTTCGCATTATCTAAATCAAAATTTTCCCGATCCTCCTCAATTTTCTTGGCAAGAAGGTTATGGCGTTTTTTCTTTGGGTGGTAAACAACTAGATGAAGCGATCGCCTACGTCCAAAATCAAAAAATACACCATTGACAAAATACAGCGATCGCAATGTTGGAACAAATCGACGACAATGACAATCCACCTAAAGCTTATAAATCTTAATTTAATTTGACCGATCGCCCCAAAACCAACTATCTGAGACCGTCAGCGATTCAAATCGCTGCCTCATATACCAAGTCGTCTCAAGACGACTAACATCAAAAAGCGATGTCCACGACTCGACTACGTCTACACATTCATCTTTATTCAATTCCTATCCATAACCCCTAATCCGTAGAATACGGATTTTATATTTTAGACAGAGACCGTCAGCGATTCAAATCGCTGCCTCATACACCAAGTCGTCTCAAGACGACTAACATCAAAAAGCGATGTCCACGACTCGACTACGTCTACGCATTAATCTTAATCCAATTCCTACCCATAACCCCTAATCCGTAGAATACGGATTTTATATTTTAGACAGAGAATTTATTCTCTGGCTATCTCTGGCTATCTCTGGCTATCTGGCTATGTGGCATCTAAAATAATTCAAGATAATCGAATCGCCAGGGCAATAATTTTTTGATGGAAACCGTGGATTTATTAGACAAATATTTTGAAACCGCTTTCGCTGCACCAGATGGAATAAAACGCTTACGAGAATTAATTTTAACTTTGGCAATGCAGGGTAAACTCGTACCGCAAAATCCAAAAGATCGATCTGCGAATGAACTTTTAAAAGAGATTGAAGCAGAAAAGAAACGGTTAATTAAAGAGGGAAAAATTAAAAAATCTAAGCCTTTATCTGAGATTACACCCGATGAAATTCCTTATGATTTGCCTGAAAGTTGGGAATGGGTGAGATTAGGAAACATAACAGAATATAATGGTAGGATTAATGTTCAATCCAAGGATATTCTCGACAATACTTGGTTACTAGATCTGGAAGATATTGAAAAAGATACATCAAGAATAATTTATAGAGCAAAGTATTTTGAAAGACAATCAAAATCAACTAAATCTACTTTCAAAAAAGGCGATGTTTTATATGGCAAGCTTCGTCCTTATTTAAATAAGGTAGTAGTAGCAGATAATGATGGAATTTGCACAACTGAAATAGTTCCAATCATTCCTTACTCTGGAATTGATTCACATTTCTTGAAATGGCTATTAAAAAGACCTTTATTTCTTGTTTATGTTAATTCTTTGATGTATGGCGTGAAAATGCCTAGACTTGGAACAGATGATGCTATAGAGAGTATTCATCCACTTCCACCACTTCCAGAACAACACCGAATTGTAGAGAAGATCGATCGCCTAATGGAACAAGTCGATCGCCTGGAAAAACTACAAGAAAAACGCGATCGCAAACGATTAATAATTCACGCAGCAGCAAGCGATCCCCTTTTAAATGCATTAGATAAAAATAGCTTTAATGATGCTTGGAATTTCATCCAAGAAAACTTTAACGAACTCTATTCCGTCAAAGAAAATATTAGCGAACTCCGCAAAGCAATCCTACAACTTGCTGTAATGGGTAAACTCGTCCCCCAAAATCCTAACGATCCACCCGCAAGTGAATTACTCAAAGAAATTGAAGCAGAAAAGAAACGATTAATTAAAGAAGGCAAAATCAAAAAACAAAAACCATTACCAGAAATTAAACCAGAAGAAATTCCTTATCAAGTACCTGAAAATTGGGAATGGTCAAATATTCAAAATATTAGTTTGAAAGTGACAGATGGAGAGCATAAAACTCCTATACGATCTGATAGGGGTTATTATTTATTATCAGCACGTAATGTTACAAATGAAGGTATTAAACTTGATAAAGTAGATTACGTTTTAGAAGAAGAATATACAAGAATAAGAAAAAGATGCAATCCTGAAATTGGTGATATTCTAATATCCTGTTCAGGTAGTGTTGGAAGAGTTTCGATTGTAGATTCTAATGAATATGTGATGGTGCGAAGCGTCGCATTAATTAAGCATAAGCAAGATCTTTTAAGCTCTTCATTTTTTGCTTATGTAATGAGATCTCCATTTGCCCAATATCAAATTGAAGATAAATCTAGAACAACGGCTCAATCAAATTTATTTTTAGGGAAAATCAATGAGATTTTAATTCCCCTTCCACCACTACCAGAACAACACCGCATCGTTGCCAAAGTCGATCGCCTGATGGCATTATGCGATCGACTCGAAGCACAATTAACTAAACAAACAGAAAAACAAACTGCTCTCTTAAATGTTGTCACTGAGCGCTGTTCGTAGTGTTGCCTATTCCTTATTATTGACACGATCGCGCTTGTTCGGGAATTCGTTCGCCTGCATTATTAGTAGGATAACGAGTCAAAACGACTTGTCCCTTTTCGTTAACCGCTATTCCTCTGGCGGGAATAATCTCATCAGATGAAACATGTTTTTTTTGTTCGACGTTATCATTTTGTCGGGAAGTTTCATCAAACTTTTCTACGTCTGATTCTCGATCGATCGATCGATCGCCCGATCGTTTTTCTTGTGCTTGAGAAACTTTAATAGTATTCGCATTAAACGGCTGAGTGCCATTTTGGACATTGCCTCGTCCAATAATTGTAAAACTACTTTCTCGTGCGATATTTTGATTGGCAGAACAAGCCTGGGCTTCTAATTGCTCGATTTCAACCACATTTTGCGGTGATTCGACTACTTCTTGATTACTTTGGAAATCTTGAGTTGAAATTGAGACTGTACCGCCTAATCCTTCTACATTAGAAGTTGCATCGAGATCGTTAGTCTGAGTGCTATCTTTACCAACTGTCCAACCCCAAGGTGTTGCCGTATTACTAATCTCGATTTTTCCACCTTCACCTAACTCGGCACTGGCTTTGATATTGTTATTTCCATTAGCAGCAGCAACGACTGAGTCAGCTTGAATAATATTGATATTACCACCGTTAGCAACACCCCTTGCAGCAGCAGAAATCTCGCTATTGCCACGAAATTTAATCGCGTCACTAATAGTTAAATTAATATTGCCACCTCCACGAAAAGTTTCGGCGGAAATTTTGGCTTGGTTATCTAGATTGAGATTATTTGCAGAGATAGAAATATTACCGCTAGTACCTGTAGATTTTTCCGTTGCATTGGCAAACAATCCTGTCGAAGAAATCAAATCTTTTAAAATTTGTTCGGTAAACAGAGGTTCGGACTCGGTGACTTTTAAATTGGGGGATATTGGGTTAATAGGGGTATTATCGCCATCGATCGTAATATCTTTGGCGATCTCTAGCTCGATATTCCCCGCACTACCTTTACCATCCGTTCCCGTAACAATTTTACCGCCGCGAATCAATTCCAAATTTTGAGCATTAATATTAATATTGCCAGCATTAGACTGATTTTGCGGATCGAAGGCATTTTCTGTCAAAGCACTAATAACCGAACCGTTAGTGAGGCGTAAATCGTTAGTTGTTGTAATTTTAAGATCGCTTGCCGAACCACCGATCGCTTTTTTATTAGTACTAGCAGTCACAACCGAAAAATCGTTGAGAGAAAGTGAATTAGCAGTAATGTCAATCCTCCCTGCATTTCCTTGTACTTGTCCCTCTACTCCTCTGCTTCCCGTAGCAGCAACAATTTTACTACCCACATCAAGAGAGATATTTCCTCTGGCATTAATACCGATATTTCCTGCATCGCCTTTGTTTTTAGTATCGGCAATAATAAGAGATTGATTGTTTAGGTTTAGATTTTCCGTAGCGATCTCGATGTTACCAGCTTTACCCTCTCCACCTGGTGTTTGTACTCCGTTGACTAAATTTGGTTCTTCCACCGAAGCCAAAACAATACTGTATTTATCCAGAAGAATGTTATTTTGAGCGTTGATGGTAATATTACCTGCGTTTCCTTTGCCTTGAGTATCAGAAATTAACAACGATCGATCGCCATCAGTAGGTGAATTACCAGTAAGTGTTAGATTGCCAGTATTAATATTAATATTGCCAGCATTACCGAATCCGATCGCTACTTTTCCGTCACTATTGGTAATCGGCTTTTGATCTCGATCTCTTCCTATTTCCACAGAAGAAATAATCAAGCCTCGATCGACCAACATATTACCTTTGGCATCGATCGTAATATTCCCTGCGTTTCCTTTACCTTTAGTATCAGCAATTAAATATGCATTACTAGTTTTGTCACCAATCAGATTTAAATTATTGGTCGTAATATTAATATTTCCAGCATTACCTTGTCCTACAGCTACTTTTCCTTCACTGTCAAAAACAGGATTTTGGTCGTTATCTGTTGCTACTTCTACAGAAGAAATGACAAAACTTTTATCGACAGAAACATTATTTTTGGCATCGATATTAATATCCCCTGCATTTCCTTTGCCTTGGGTATTAGCAATAATAAATGAAACACCACTAACATTTAAATTACCTGCACTCAGATTGATATCACCACCTTCACCTTCTCCTACAACCACTTTTCCTTGACTGTCACGGAAAGGCTTTTGCACGTCGTTTCTGGCTAGATTCACAGCAGAAACTATGAAGCTGAATCCTTCAAGAGAAATTTTGTCTTGGGCGTTGATGTTAATATTTCCTGCGTTTCCTTTTCCTTGAGTATCGGTTAGAATGCGGGCTTGATTTTTTAGTAAAAAGTTATTAGTAGTAATATCGATATTTCCTGCATTACCAACACCAGTAGCACCAACTTGAGTTAAAAGTATGCCTTGATTTTCTACTAAGACTGTATCGTTCGCTTTAATGGTAATATTTCCTGCGTTTCCTTTTCCTTGCAAATCTGCATTAATCGAGGATAAATCGAACTGAGTTGGATTGCCAGTCAATAATAAATTGTTGGTATTAATGGAGATGTTTCCACCAGTGCCTTTGGCTCTTTTTCCTACTTGAGATAAGAAAAAACTACCGTTATCGAGAGTCACTTTATCGTTCGCATTAATTTTAATATTTCCTGCTTGTCCTTCTTCTGCATCATTATTGATGCGAGTGGAAATGCCACTAAACTTATTTAAAGTCAGATTATTAGTATTGATGTTGATATCACCAGCCGTACCGATCGCTTTTTCTTTGATGTTAACGAAATCTGCTCCTTGCAATTGGCTGGTAATGTAACTCCTTAAACCATCGAGAGTAATTTCTGAAGCGCTGATATTAATATTACTGCCTTTGCCTTCTCCATAAAGACTGCCATCAATACCAGCAACATCAGTAATTTTTAGAGTTTCTGCATTAATATTAATGTTGCCGCCGGTGCCTTTAGCATTACTGCGATCGCTTCGATCTTCTCTTTTGCTAAAAGCATTGCCAACATTGTTACGAATAGTTGTAGATCGATCTTTTTCTAGCGATAATTTTTCGTTAGTTGGTTTTTTCTGTTCTTCTGTTTGAGTGGGATCGTCTTTTTGTGTAAATTCGGTTGGGCTACCAGTTAAAGTTACTGCTTCGATAGCATTAATATTAATATCTCCTGCTACGGCATCTTTTGAACCTCGATCTTCTCCAATCCCTGCTAATAATTCGCTTCCGCCAAACATATTTAAATTCTTGGCAAATACTTCAATCGAACCGCCTCCACCAGCAACAACGTCAACGGATGCGTCGTCAGTTAAAGATATATTCCCTCTGGTTATCCCGTCGGTAAAAGTTAAATTGCCGTTGTCACTCAATCCTACTGCTCCTGCTGCACCCAAACTTCCTAAAGATACTGTTCCTCCAGGTGCGGTAATTTTGCCGCCATTAAAGTTAATGTCGCCACCGACAAGGGTAAAGTTTTCGTTTGGTTTTACAAGCAATCCACTTACTGAATTATTCTCGATGGGATTGGGATTGTCTCGAAGATTCAATCCTATGGGTGCATTTATCGTCAACAAAGGTTTACCTTGAGCATTGAGTGCGCTAAACTCACCATCGGGAAACACCAAACTATCCGCAGTACTTCCCAAAAACGAACCACCAATATTTATTGAAGCATTCTGCCCAAAAACAATTCCTGCGGGATTGATTAAAAATAAATTCGCGCTACCATTGGCACGAATTAAACCTTCAATTGTGGAAATTTTTCCGCCTGTAACTCTGGAAATAATATTTTCAATATCGTTCGAGTTAAGAAAATTTGCCGAACCGCCATTAGGTACGGAAAAGTCACCAAAACTGTGAAATAAATTATTGCCCGCGCGATCGCCGCCATTAATATCAAAGTTTTGGTTGTCTGGTGTATCTACATCTGTCGCGGTAGTACCATCAGCAGATACTTGCGCCATAGCTGAAGGAGATAATATAAACCAAAATGTGAAGCCTATTAAAATATCTTTGATATAGTTGCGTTTAGACATTTAACACTCACTCATATAATTATTTCGGCATGGTTGGGGAATGCACTCCGATCGCTGCCAAAGACACTCGTTGGAAGGGATTGATTAAAAATATAAAGATTAAACGTGTTTTATTTTCTTAAATGTATACAAAAATTATCAGACAAAACTCAGCCAAATCGCTTAGCTTGTCAGCAATTTGGCTTAATTCGCGCAATCTTGGCGATCGAAACTAGATAAATTTTAGCAAGATTGAGTATTGAGACGGTTTTCTTCTATTTAAATCAGTTGAGCAATTAAAAGATTTATTAAATCGAAATAATTTCATACTTTAGACAAATTAAATTTAAAGCGCCATCGTATTTATTGATTTAAAATCGATAAATTTTTGGCAAAATTCTAAAATTGCTATAGTCAGAGAATATTTAATCTTTTGTCAAGGTAATATTATGTCCAATACTTTATACGATCGAGACTTTCATCTGTGGATCGAGCAAACAATTCAAAAGTTAAAGAATCGTGAATTTGAGTCACTGGATATCGAACACTTGATTGAGGAACTAACAGATTTGGGCAAATCAGAAAAAAATGCTTTCAAAAGTAATCTCACCATTCTGTTAGCGCATTTACTAAAATTAACTATTCAGCATGACGTACCCGATATGATGAAAGGAAGTTGGTATGATTCAGTTGTCGAACATCGTCAGCGAATCCTCAACAATTTGGAAGATACTCCTTCTTTAAAAAGTTTTTTTCCAGAAGCTTTAGAAAAAGCTTATTCCGATGCTCGTAAAGTGGCAATTAAAGAGAGTCAACTCGCTAACTTTGGAGTTCGTATTCCCGAAGAAAAAGATTATCCAAAAGTTTGTCCTTTTTCTTTCGAACAGATATTAAATGAAGATTTTTATGGATTTTCAAAAGAGCAATAAACAATGAACGATCGACTATTTTTAAAATCCAGTTATTTTTAAAAATTTGAAAACATGTCTCGAATTTGTTTGGCGATCGGAAAATAGACCAAACAAAAGTTGACGCAAACTCCAAAGTTTTAATCTTGGTAAACACAATTGCAATAAGCGCTTAATTATTTCTGAAACTAATATAAAAAGCGCTAACACAATCAAAATATTAGTAATATTGACTTGAAGATCTTGAAAATAAAACAATAAAAAAGTAGCGCTCGATATAAATATCAAAGATAAACTTGAAGAAAGCAAATATAAATTTAGCGATGCTTTAACAGTCAAAAATAATTTTTGTAATAATTGTTCGCTCAACCAATAATGCATAGAAATTAGTTGTCGCGCCAGTTCGGGATGTTGTAAAAGATCGCTACAAATCTGTTGATTTATTTCTCCATTCAAAAAAATTACACTGCGAATTGCTATTTGTTTGCGATCTCCTTTCGGTCGTGCTACGCAATCGCAAAGCTGATAATAAGTACAAAAAGTTAAACCCGAACGAAGATAATTCTGGCGATCGACCAAGGCAAGATAGCGGAAATTTGAGACAAAAGTAGAAGAAAGTTTTATAAATCGGTGCTTAGCTCTATATCGTTCTAATTTGAGCAAACGATCGCCGTCTAGATAAAAATTTATGCTTGGAAAGATCGAGTTTCGATCGTGGTTAAGTTTATGGGAAATTTCTACATAAGAATCAAACATTCACATCAATTGCTTTTTATTACTAACCCCAACATTGCGCCTATTTTCTGGTTTTAAATTAACTTTTGCCTTTTTCCTATGTTTGCCAGTTGCCAACAATTTTTGAATCATTTCAATTACAAAATTTATTAATACTCGCCATTGCCTTTCGCCATTTTTAATACTACTTTTGTGAATTTCTAACAATAATTCTTGATGAGGACTATGCAGAATTTCTTGAGAATAGCGATTGATAATATTGCCATCAAGTTGAATAATTGTTTTGGCATAGATTTTATTGTTTAGTCTCTCAAGATCGCCGTTGACTTTCGCCGCGTCCTGCACATTTTCTTCTGCTTGTAATAGGGTTTTATTGCGACTATCTAACAACAATTTCAATTCGCCAATTTGACGCAATTTCCGTAAAAAACGACTGTCAACAAGTAACTTCTGCACTTTGAGAAGTGTTTCGGGATTACTTGGAGGAAAAGGAGAAGGTAATTTAGTTTGACTTGCTTCCCATTCTGCTGTTGAATTAGTAAGAATGGGAAATTCGGTTCTCAACTCAGAAAAAGCATCTGGTTCGTACAGATCCGAATTAGGATCGGTCAAAAGAAGAGCGTATTCAAATTCAAGTTTTTTACGTAAAGTCAAATAGCGATCGCGCAAAGAAAAATGAATTCCAATCTCCTCCAAATAATTTCTTGAGATCGGATAAAAGTCTCGATAGACTTCCCAAGGGATAAATTCATCCCCAGTAATTTCATCTACGATCGCCGTATTGATTTCAATGGCAGTCATTTCGTCTAAAACATTGCCCAAAGAATTAACAAAGCTTTCTAATTTGCTCTTCAGGCGTTTGATTTGACCAGAATTATCTGTGTCTTCGGAAAAAGCTGCCAGTTGCCAGTTTCTTCTCGATGTCAAAGTTGCCTCTTTAAATAGGGAATAGGGGTTAGGGAATAGGGAATAGAGAATAGGGGTTAGGAGTTAACAGTTAACAATAAACCATGAACTATTAATTACCTATTACCAACTCAGCAATTAATTATCCTTCTTCCAATCTTCGTCGTCTTCTTTAAAATCGATCGCTCGGAGGTCGATCGTTTGAATGGATTCGTCTACATTGGTTTCTTCTACCATCCAGTCGCCCCACTCTTCATCATTATCGTTTCGTTCGTTTTCTAGATCGGGGTCTAGATCTTCGAGAGACAAAATAATTGCCTCTTCATCATCATCAAAATTAACTGCCCCAGTACGATCGCGAACATAGCCATTTGCTGTATTATCTCGATCGGATGCGGTAAACTCAGAAACGCCGTTAGTTGCCAAATAAGAGCGGTTGCTCTGGGCGTTTCGATCGTCAAAGTTTGAGTTTGAATTACTTCGATCGGTTGAAGGCTTTTGAGATTCCCATTCGAGGTTGCCATCGCCATCCTCTAATTGCAACCATTGAGATGCTTGAGGAGGATTCCCAAGTCGCTGTTGCTCAAAGGTAGCCATTAACCCAAACATTTTTTGTAGACTTTGAAGATTGCTATCGATCGTCTGATGTCCTTGAGCTACTTGTTCGAGATGGAATTCTCGAACCTTTTGATAGGTGATATCGCCGTTGAGGTAGCGATCGCCAATTTTGTTTTCAATTTTGCCTTCGACTAAATTAAGTCGCGTCTGCAAACTAGAATCTAGACTCGTTCGTCTCAAATCGCCAGGAAATGAAAAACTTGGTTCATTTTGAGCGATTCGAGTGCTAATTTTTAATTCGACAGCTTGACCAATCGCGATTGCGAATGCTTCTGTAAGATTACCCGCTCTAAGCGCTTTTTTGAAATCATCGCTGGCTGCCATATATTTAGTTCTCTCTTAATAATTAACCTTCGATCCTGTCTTCGCGATTGGCTTCGCCAGTGCGCGGAGCGCCATCGAAACTAGAGATCGATCGCCGAGCGCGATCGAGACGGGGTGATGAATTTTTTGGTAATTGAGACATGGTATTACTCAGTACGACAAACATTTTCTGCAAACTTTCTAAGTTTTTTAACAATATTTCTCGTCCTTCTTTAACTTGTTCGAGGTGAAATCTTTGTAGTTCGGCATAAGCTTCATTACCAATAAACTCGCTGCCAATTTCGTTTTCGACTTCACCATCGACAATATTAATTCGTGTCCGCAAACATCGTCCAGATTGCGGTTCGGTATTTATTGTCGTCTGTGGTTCGTCTGCTGAAGCAACCCAGGTTGTCACTTTCAGTTCGATCGCTTCACTCATGGCGATCGTCAAAGCATCGAAGATTTCTCCCGATCTCAGTTTTTCTTTAAATTCGTCAATTGCAGTCACGATCGAACCTCCAGAAATTTGTGACATTGTAGCCTAATTCATCTAGCATTTGCGCCAGTAGGGGAAGGCTCAAACCTATTACATTGGTGTGGCAACCTTCAATTTTTTCCACAAATAGCCCTCCTTTTCCTTCGAGAGCAAAACTACCAGCGCATGTGAGCGGTTCGCCAGTTTGCACGTAATCGATAATCGTGCGATCGCTAATTTGTGCGAAATATACCTTAGTGATACCGCATCTAATTAAAGTTTGCTTCTGTCTTTGGTCGATCAAAACATGACCTGTATACAAATTCCCTTGTTTGCCGCGCATTTTTTGCCAACGGGCGATCGCTTCGGTAGGCGTTTCTGGTTTGCCATAGACTTCGCCGTCTAATTCTAAAACCGAATCGCATCCCAAAATTAAGCTATCGTTGAATTGACTGGCAACTGTTTGAGCTTTGCATTTAGCAAGAGTTTGTACTAACTCAATCGTATCTTCTAAGTTGATTTGCGATTCATCAAAATTACTGGTGCAGATAATTGGTTCTATTCCCGCCATCCGCAACAGTTTGCGGCGAGCGAAAGAAGCTGATGCTAAAACAAAAGAAGGATTCATTGAAGTTCGAAATTTGGAGAAAAAAGTGTTTCCTTACGAAAGTGCTACGCAATTCTTTATTAAAAATTCGAAGTTATGCGGATTTGTTAAAAAAGTCAAAAGTTATAATTGCTTTAAAATTTAAGATAACCATACTTTTTTAAGTTACTAAAAAGGATTTGACTACCATTTCAAATAAGTTTTTAACCTTTCCCCAACGTTTATCGGAAGTAGAAAGATTAAATGTGTATAATTTGCCATGGCTAACAGCAACACTAGCTAGATCGTGACGTTTTTGCCGATCTGGTAAATCTACTTCATATTCTAGAAGGTAATAAGTTTTCTCGTTGACTTGGTGAGACTCTGCCCTAATTAAATCTGCCCGACGATCGCTATTGGGATTTTGATTGACTCTCTTCAAAAAACGATAACCTACGTCTGTAGCGCTACCTAAATCTTGTAAATTTTTATCTCGATCGATTTGACTGATAATTACGCTCAAATTTTCACTGCGTTCGATTAAGTCGCGATAGACAATGTCTACTCCTTCTGAAGCATTTCTAACATCTACAGGAATCCAACCGTTGGGATAGAGAAACTGATAACCTTTACTAGCATTTACATAACTTTGTAAAGAATCTGCTCCCGTCGAGCAACCATAAAAAGTTAAACTCAACACCAACAATAATGC
>JBOFLQ010000054.1:0-27597 GCA_051657945.1 Xenococcaceae cyanobacterium
GGTTGGCAATGCATCCAATCAAGTGCTGGCGATCGCTGAATCTTCAGAAACGATATATGAAGAAGATATTACGATCGCCTCAACTAAAACCGTGGTTAAAACCATTCAAGCGCCTACTGTTTTAGTGGTTGATGACTCAGCAGCTTTACGAAAAACTTTAGCTTTAAGCTTAGAGAAAAATGGCTATCAAGTCTTGCAAGCTAAAGATGGTCGAGAAGCCCTAGAACAAATGCACAAACATTCGCAAATTAATTTGGTAATCTGTGATGTTGAAATGCCCAACATGAACGGCTTTGAGTTTCTCGGTATGCGCCGCAAAGAAACCCAATTAACTCGCGTCCCTGTAGCCATGTTAACTTCTCGCAGTAGCGAAAAACATCGCGGTTTGGCAACACAACTTGGAGCTAACGCCTATTTTACCAAACCATATATCGAACAGGAATTTATCGGAGAAATTAGAAAATTACTTCAAAATAAATAAGGAATAGAGAATAGGGAATAGGGAACAGGCAACAGAAATAGGGAATAGGGAGTAGATAAGAATGTCTGAAATAAATAGTTATAGAGACTTGCAAATTTGGCAAAAGGGAATGGAAATAGCAGAAAACTGTTATTGCTTAACCAAAGATTTTCCTAAAGAAGAATTATACGGAATGATACAACAAATTAGAAGGTCATCTGCGTATATTCCAGCTAATATTGCAGAAGGTTATGGTAGAAGATCTTCAGCAGAATATAAAAGATTTTTAAATATTGCTCAAGGTTCAATCAATGAATTAGAGACACATCTAATCTTATCTAGTAGAGTTAGATTGTGTAGCAAAGAAAGTATTGAACCACTAATTAATTTAAGCAAAGAAATAGGAAGAATGATTATTGCTTTAATCAGAAAGTTAAATGTATAAAGTTTTTTGCCAATTGCCTGTTGCCTGTTCCCCGTTGCCTATTTTTTTATGCCAAATCTAACTAAATCTCAATCTGGTTCTCTAACTCCTAAAAAAACCGAGCGATCGCTTAAATTAGTGATTTTCGGTATGGGTAATTTAAATCTGGCTTTGCCAATTGACTATGTAAAAAAAGTAATTCACCATATTCCCATTTATAGCAGTGGGACTAATCATTTTGGTGTAGTTCATTTAGAAGATCGAGACGTTACAGTTATCGATTTACATAGAAAAATTTTCAAAACCAGACAAGCTTACAACTCGATCGATAAAAGTTATTTGATCTTGACTAGAAATACTGCTCAAGAACAATTTGGTATCGTTGTCGATCGCACTCCTAGCTTAATAGAAGTTCCAGTTTCACAAATTCGAGTTTTACCAGAATCCTATCGTCGTGCTGATACTTTAGAAATTGCCAGCCACATTACGATTATTCCTCAGAAAGATAGTTCTTTAACTGTCTTTCTACTCGATGTCGATCGATTGATTTAAACTACTCTGGTAACAGGGTAGTAATGATAACAAGTTAATTCAGCGAGCAAATCCTGTTGCTGTAATAACGCAAGTTGCTAGTTATTATGCCCTCGATTTTCAACCTCGCCCGACAACGATTAAAATCGCTGTCTAATAATACAAGTCGGTTTTAACCGACTAAAAATATTAAATGTAGTAGTCCGTTTTAACGGACTTTATGTATGAGACAGAGAATTAATTCTAGGCTCGAATCGTAACTAGCAACTTAGGTTAATAATTTTTGACAACAATTTTAAGAGATCGGACGAACTCGATCTTAATTTTCTTTAAATTAAATCTGTGCTTAAGGCATTTAGATATCGAGCGGCATTACAAATGTTATGAAGATAATCATAATAATGATCTATTAAATTTTGATTATCTAGATTGTAATATTCAACTAATGCTATTGAAATTCGGATGACTTCTAATAGATGAAAAGCTGTTTGTGGATGAAGTTTTGCAATTTCAACTAAATACAAATTGTTGTTAGCTTCAATTAAATAATTTTTAGCAGAATAACTTAATTTCATTAAAGTAGAAAATGCTAATTTATTATCGGGATCGATCTTTCCTAAAAGATAAGCAAATTGACAACAACGATCTTTTTGGTGATTAGACTTAATTAATTTTTCTAGAGTTGCGATCGCTTCAGAACGAAAAGTTACCGTCTTTTCGCTATTTAATTCAACTGCTTCTAAAAAAACTAAAGCTTGTCTAAAAATAGTTTCATCTTCTGCATCCAAATATTTAATTAAAGTCGCGATCGCTTTACTATTACCCGAATCTATTGTTTCCAAACTAGAGGCTGCTTGTAAGCTAATACATGGGTTATCGCTAGTATCTATAATTTGTGATAGGGTTTCGATCGCAATTCGATCGTTTTTGGCAATTATTTCTAAGCTGCTTGCTGCTCGATCGAAAATATATTTATCCTGAGTATTTTTAATTATCTGAAGATATAATTTACGAATTTTGCTATTTAGCTTTGAACGATGACTTAAGCTATCGGCGATCGATAGGATAATATTTTCATTATTTGTAATTTGAATGGGTTTATTTAAAACCAAAATAAGTTGAGGATGATTTGGAGCAATTTTAGCCAAGGCATCAACAGCAAAATAATAAATACTTGTATCTGTCTTGCTCTTAATAATTATTTTTACTAGAAAATCAATAGCGTCTAAAGCTTCTATATTTCCTCGATCGATAGTTCTCAAACAATAATAAGCTGCTTGAATAGTTGAATTATTTTTACTACGATCGAGTATTTCAATTAATGCTTTAATTACTTCTGGTTTTCCTTGAGTATTATAATTAAAACGTAAAATTGCTTGTTGCCTAGTAAATTCATATTCTGTATATTTAAGGATTTCCAATAATTTTGTAATAGCGTTATGATTATCGTAAGAAATAGACAGCAAACAACTTAATGCTTCTTCAATAAGAGATTTATTTTTAGTATTTTGAATGAGTTTGCCTAATACATTAATTACTATTTGTTCATTTTTAGCATTATCTCCTAAAGCATAAATTGCTTCTTTGACAAGAAACTTTTTGCTTGAAGTTTCAATAATATTAAGTAAAATAGATGTCACTTTTGGGTCGCCTTCTCCAATTTGACCTAAAAGTAAAATAGCTTCTTTTTTTAATCCTTGATTTTGAGTGGATTTAATAATGCTTATTAAACCAGTAATAGCATTAGAATTACCTTTGGCAAAATAAAAAAAATAATTAGATATTGAATCAGAATAATCTAGAGGATTATTGGAATTTAAAACCTTGAGAATAATAGGAATTACTTCAGTATTGTCTTCAGCAATTTCTAACAAGCTGGAAAATGCTGGATAGCATAATGAGTCATCTTCAGTATCTAAATACTTGTCGATCGTGGCAATTAATGCAGCGATCGCTCGATCGTTTCCTCTAGTAATGCGACCTAAAGCATATGCTGCTATATCTCGTCTTTCTGAATTTTCATCATTAAGTATTTCTATAAAAGTATCGATCGCATCTGAATTATCTCGATCGATATTTATTAAATATTCTGCTGCTTCTAAACGAATACTTTCAGTATTGCTTTTGAGTGATTTCGTTAAAATAGATTTTGCTTTAGTATTACCAAAATCGATTCTTGCCAAACTGTAAGCAGCTTCTACAAGAATTCTTTCATCAGTTGTCAAATCGATTAATGTTTCTAATTGTGCGATCGCTTCTCGATCTTCTCGGGCAATTTCTGCTAAAGCATTAACCACAGATTTAATAACTAAATAATTTTGAGAATTACTGACAATATTAAGTAAAAGAGCGATCGCCGATCGAACAACTTCTCGATATATTTCAATCCTTTCTAATTTGCGATCGAATTTTTGTAAATTATTCATCGTTAAAAGCTAATAGCTAATAGTAAAAAATCCATAACTTGCATTAAAGATGAGAAAGTTCGCGACATTTGGTTAAATCGATCTAAAATCGGTGGTGATTATTTTGTCTTTTAAGACTCTTTTCAAGACTTATGTATGACTTTGCGATCGTTGGTGGCGGTATTGTCGGATTATCTACTGGTATGGCTTTGGGTAAGCGTTATCCCAATGCAAGCATTTTAATATTAGAAAAAGAAAATAACGTTGCCGCTCATCAAACGGGTAACAATAGTGGTGTAATTCATTCTGGCATTTATTATAAGCCGGGTAGTTTTAAAGCAAAATTTACTCGTCAAGGCTGTCGTAGCATGGTTGAATTTTGCCAAGAACACGGCATCGACCATGACGTTTGCGGTAAAATTATTATCGCTACCGAACCTGAAGAGTTACATAGATTAGAAGATCTCTACCAACGCGGTTTGCAAAATGGTTTGGAACTTAAAAAACTAAATGCCGAACAAGTCAAAGAAATCGAACCTCACGTTAATTGTCTGGAGGGGATTTTTGTTTCTACTACAGGCATTGTTAATTACAAACAAGTGTGTCAAAAATATGCCCAATTGATTCGCGATCGAGGTGGCGAAATACGCTTCAATACTAAAGTTACCAAAATAATAAATCGCGAAGGCGTTTCTATTTTAGAAACAAATAACGGTAGTTTTGAGACTCGTTTTTTGATTAATTGTGCAGGTTTGTATAGCGATCGCGTTGCCAAATGGGGAGGTGTCGATCCTAAAGCCAAAATTGTGCCTTTTCGCGGCGAATATTACGAATTAACGCCCGAAAAACGCTATCTAGTCAAAAATTTAATTTATCCCGTCCCCAATCCCGAATTTCCTTTCCTCGGCGTTCACTTTACGCGTATGATAGATGGTACGGTACACGCAGGGCCAAATGCCGTTCTCAGTTTCAAACGTGAAGGTTACCACAAAACAGATTTTGACTTGGGTGAGTTTATGGAAGTGATGACTTATCCTGCTTTTTGGAAATTAGCTAGCAAATATGCAGACGAAGGCATCAAAGAAATTATTCGTTCTTTTAGTAAAGCGGCATTCGTTCGCAGTCTACAAAGATTGATTCCTGAAGTTCGATCGCAAGATGTTATTCCCACTCACGCTGGAGTGCGCGCGCAAGCTTTGAGTGATAGCGGTAAGCTAGTCGATGATTTTTTGATTATTAAAGATAAAAAAGCGATGCATGTTTGCAATGCCCCTTCTCCCGCAGCAACAGCATCTCTAGAAATTGGTAAAGCAATTGTGGAACAGCTAGTAGGATTATAGGAATAAACAAAATCCGATCGTCGCCCCATTATCAAACTAGCTCGATCGCGATCGAGTAACGAGCAAACCTTAATTTAGCGATCGTCTCTCTACAAACAGCAGTGCGTTTTTCTCAAGAGAAGCTAAAATTAGCAGCAAATTATGCCGTTCCCTTGTTAATCTGTGTTTGCGTCACGGGCGCGATCGGTATGTTCGACGGATATCTGTTATGGCGGTGGGCTTGGGGAAGTCAAGCATTCAAAAGTAAATTGCTACTTTCCCCTTTGCCCTATTCCCTATTCCCTATTCCCTTAAATTAAGACATTCCCTCTAATTGTGCCGTAGTTATATTTAACTCAACTGGGCGATCGCCTCTTTGTACTTTCATTTTTAAACTTTGATTTACGCCGCTATCTTCGACGAGTTGTTGAACTTGGTCGGCACTGGTAACTCGTTTTTGATTTACTTCAATAATGACATCGCCGCGACGAATTCCCCCTCTTTCTGCTGGAGTATTGGGTAAAACCTTAGCTACTAAAACTCCTTCAATCTCTGGAATAACGATTGGTGAATTGGGGTCTTGATTGTTTTGCTTGGCTAGATCTGGTGTAATTGTTATCATTTGAATGCCCACATATGGGTGAGCGACTTGTTTTCCTGCGGCAAGAGTATCTTTAATTGCTTTGACTTTGTTGATGGGAATAGCAAAACCAATTCCCGTAGCATCAGCACGAATAGCGGTATTAATGCCGATGACTTGTCCTTGTTCGTTTAATAATGGCCCTCCAGAATTACCGGGATTGATGGCGGCATCTGTTTGCAGAAAATTGATCCGTTTGTCGCTAATACCAACCTGCGCTGAAGAACGTTCCAGAGTGCTAATAATACCTAGAGTAACAGTATTATTTAAACCGATTGGGTTACCGACAGCGATCGCCCAATCTCCTACCGCTAATTGCGAAGAATCGCCAAGATTAGCAATGGGTAAGTTTGCGCCTTTGCTATCAACTTTAACTACAGCTAAGTCGGTGATTTCATCGGTTCCCAATACTTTACCCGAAAATTCGCGCCCATCTTTGAGAGTAACTGTAACGCGATCGGCTCGATCGACTACGTGAGCGTTAGTTAATACAATTCCACTTTTGTCAATAATAAAACCAGAACCCAATCCGCTAATTTGCTGTCTTTGTCTGGGGACTTGTCCTTGAAACTGGTCGCCAAAGAAATCGCGTAACATGGGATCTTCTAAAAATGGATCGGCTCGACGAGTAATAGTTCTTTGTGTATCGATTCTAACTACGGCTGGGCCAGTTTTGGCGATCGCTGTCCCAACAAAATTATGCGCGACTTTATTGGCATTAGTATCGGTAATGGCAGGTTGTACCGCTACCGAGTTATTTGAATTGTCAGTGCTTGGAGTTGGCAGTAGAGGATCTGCTTGAGAGGATAAAATTTTTAAGCTGCCAAAAGTTAGCACCACTCCCAGAAATAGCGCCAGCAAATGACTACCAATCTGACGCATAAAGTTTGAGCTAGTCATAGGTTTCTACTGAAATTTATAATTATAAGGTTTAGTATATGGTTGATGGTTCATTGTTCATTGTTCATGGGTATAAATGACAAATGCACTGAACTTAATTAAAAATTGCTACATAAAAAAAAGTAACAGTTAAAAATTAGCGCTCGGGTGGGAATTATCTAAATAAAGCGTTTCGATTTGAGCAAAAGATGAAATTCATAACTAAATATTTAGATCGTAGTCGATCGACTACAACTTTTATAAAGACTAGTTTGCTTCTAACTATTTTCGGTTATTTAGTTGCTAGTTCAAATCTAAAAGTTATCGCTCAAATCGTTCCAGATAATACTCTTCCAAACCATTCCCTTGTCAACGACTATGATAATACTCAAACAATTACTGGAGGTACTACCGTAGGTTCAAATTTATTCCATAGCTTTGAGGAGTTTTCTGTTGCTACGGGGAACATGGCTTTTTTTAATCATGCCACTGACATACAAAATATTATTACTAGAGTTACTGGAAGTAATATATCTAATCTTGATGGAATAATCCGCACTAATGGCATTGCCAATCTTTTTCTAATTAATCCTAACGGAATTGTTTTTGGTGCAAATGCTTCCTTAGCGATCGCTGGTTCTTTTTTGGCAAGTACTGCTAATAGTATTCATTTTGCCGATGGTAGCGAATTCAGTGCTACTAACCCATCTACTTCTACTTTACTAACAGTCAGTATTCCTGTGGGCTTGCAATTGGGACAAAATCCAGGTGCAATTAAAGTTGAAGGAGTGGGCAGATCGGAAATCTTTCCGAGTAGCAATCTTGGCTTAACTGTAGCGCCAGAAAAAACGCTAGCTTTGCTAGGAGGAGATGTTACTTTTGATGGAGGAATTGCTAGTTCGATCGCAGGAAGACTAGAAGTAGGAAGTGCAGCAAATGGCGAAGTGAATCTAGTTCCCATTTCTGTTGGTTGGCGTTTGGGATACGAAAAAATTGCCGATTTTAGAGACGTTAAATTATCGAACAATTCTTCTCTGTGGAATCCTAATTTCAAAGGTAATCCAGAAGGAGGAATCAAACTACAAGCTGGAAAAATTAGTTTGAATAACTCGCAAATTGCCGCAATGACTATGGGTAGTCAATCGGGTGGAAATATTGCGATCGAAGCTACTAAATCTTTAGAAATTGGTGGAGTAAATCCAGATGTTTTTCCTTTTAGTAGTTGGATAGTTTCTCAAGTAGCCCAATCGAGTGCCAAAGGAGGAGACATTGACATTATTACTCCCAATCTTACCGTTCGAGATGGTGGCGCGATCGAAACCATGAGTTTGGGCGATGGAAATGCAGGAGAATTAAATATAAAGGCTAATTTTCTTGCTGTAAATGGATATTCACCTTTAAGCAGTCAACCGAGTTTACAACAGCAAAATCTCAATAGTCGTATTGCCACCATTAATAATAGTAACGGTTCGGGTGGCAATATTAATGTTTCCTCCGAACAAATAACTTTTAAAGATGACGGACAAATAGTTACCTTAGTCGCACCTGGTGCAACTGGAAATGGTGGTAATGTTTTCGTCAACGCAACTGATTCAATTACAGCGATCGGTTTAAATCCTTTCAATATTCCTTTTCATGGAGAACTTCTTACCTCAACTTTCGGAGGAGGAAAGGGAGGAAATTTAACAGTATCAACCTCCAAACTAATTCTTCAAGAAGGAGGAAGCATTAAATCTCAAGTAATAGGAACTGGCAATGGTGGAGATATCAATCTTAGTGTAGTTGACTCGATTTCTGCTTCGGGAAAAAGTCCTTTTTCTCCTGATTTTTTTATGAGCAATATTGGGGTTTTTACTCTTAGCTCTGGAAATGCTGGAAATATTAATATATCAACTAAACAATTAAAAGTATTGGATGGGGCAGCGATCGATTCATTAGTTTTAACTCAATTGTCTATTCCTGATAGTGGCACTGGCAATGCAGGAAATATAAAAATAAATGCTAGTGAGTCGATCGAGATATTAGGGACAAATATTCTTAATCCCAGTCTCCCAAGTGGTGTTGCTAGCTATACCTTTGGTTCTGGCAATGCAGGAGATCTGGAAATATCTACCAAAAATCTAAGATTAGATCGAGGAGGTGTTTTATCATCTGGTGTTGCTTTTCCCTTTATCAAAAATTCGGTAATGATTCCTGGTGGGGGAACTGGTAATGGTGGTAAATTGACAATCAATGCAACCGATTCAATTGAAGTGATTGGAATCAACCCTTTGGTTTTTACTCAAACTTTTATCGGCAACTATACTATTGGATTTGGCAATGCTGGAGACACTTTTGTCAATACCTCTCGGTTGATTGTTAGAGATGGTGGACAAGTAACTTCTAGTACTATGGCGATCGGAAATGCAGGACAATTAAATGTTCGTGCCGATGAAATTTTTGTTACTGGTACTGCTGCTAACGGTATGCCAGCACAGATATCTTCCAATGCAATACTTTCAGATCCATCGATCGCACATACTTACTTTTTACCCCCATTCCCGACAGGAAATACAGGTAAACTCACAATTGATACCGATCGTCTGACAGTAACCGATCGAGGAGAAATTAGCGTACAACATCAGGGAACTGGTAATGCTGGAACATTGCAGATCTCAGCCGATTCGATCGCTTTAAATCGCCAAGGTAGTATCACTGCATCTACTAAATCTGGTAAGGGAGGCGATATTAATTTAGATGTCAATAAATTGTTGTTGCTGCACGATCGCAGTCAAATTACGGCGGAAGCAGGAGGTAGCGGCAATGGTGGCAACATCACAATTGAGGCATTAGTAATTGAAGCACAAAAAAATAGCGATATAGTCGCTAATGCTTTTGAAGGCAAAGGAGGCAATATTGGGATCGCGACTCAAGCTATCTTTGGCATTGAGTTTCGGCAAGAACTTACTTTAGAAAGTGACATTAATGCTAGTTCCGAACTTGGTATGGATGGGATTGTCAAACTAAACCAATTAGACATCGATCCTAGTTATGGAGCGATCGAGTTACCAGAAACAACCCTCAATCCTACCACTCAAGTCACTAAAACCTGTAGCAAGAATAACGGAAATACCTTGGCATTAATAGGACGAGGTGGTTTACCAGAAGCCCCGACTCAAACCCTTAGAGGTCAAACGATTTGGCAAGATTTACGGGATTTTTCTGGGATCGCTCCTCAATCCAACCTACAAGCAAAGCAAATTCTACCATTAACAAATTCTCGATCCCCGCTCGTTGAAGCTCAAGGTTGGGCAATCAATGCTAGTGGTAAAATTCAACTAGTTGCTCGTATATCCAATCTCAATCATTACCAGACATGGCAACAACCAGTTCAGTGTAAGATTTAATCTTATCGATCGAAACAACCGATTTATGACAGCAGCTTACGCTATTGACTTTGGTACTAGTAATACCGCGATCGCGCGTTGGAATTCTGTTAGCGATCGCGCGGAAACAATCGCCTTAAAAGGATTATCTCAACAGTTAGCTAATAATCCTCCTTTAATTCCCAGCTTGGTTTATGTGGAAGATGCCAAGAACGGAAAAATTCTCTCAGGACAAACAGTACGCGATCGTGGTTTGGATTTAAGCGCTAATGCTCGTTTCTTCCGCAACTTTAAACGCGGGATCGGTACAGAAATTCAAGGTTTTCTTCCCGAATTAGATGAAACTACCGTTACTTTTGAAAAAGTGGGCGAGTGGTTTTTGCAAAATTTAGTCGATAGTCTGCAAACCCAAACAAACGAAACGCTTCAATCTCTGGTTTTAACTGTACCCGTCGATAGCTTTGAAGCTTATCGTCTTTGGTTATCTCAAGTTTGTCAATCTCTGGCGATCGAACAAATCAGACTTTTGGACGAACCCACCGCCGCCGCTTTGGGTTATGGTACTGTTAACGGCGAACTTTTATTGGTGGTAGATTTTGGTGGCGGTACGATCGATTTATCTTTGGTGCAGTTACCCAAACAAAGTACTCAACCTCAAGGTTTGATTCTCAAATGGGGAGAAAAATTTTTGGGAAATAGCACTCGCCAAAGCGCGAAAATCGCTCGCGTTATCGCTAAAGTAGGTAAAAATTTGGGCGGTTCTGACATAGATAACTGGTTGGTAGATTATTTTTCCCAAACTCAGGGATTATCTAAATCTTCTCTGACTACTCGCTTGGCAGAAAAATTAAAAATACAACTATCCAGTCAAGAAACTGCCAAAGAAGTTTATTTTAACGATGAAACCCTAGAAACTTACCAACTAGAGCTAGATCGCAGCTTATTTGAAAATATACTCCAACAACAGCAATTTGTTGCCCAGTTAGATGATTTAATGACACGAATTTTGCAGCAAGCAAGAAGCAACGGCATTGAAATTACAGACATAGATGCGGTTTTACTGGTTGGCGGTAGCGCGCAAATCCCTACAGTAAAAAACTGGGTCGAGCAGTATTTCGATACTAGCAAAATTCGCGGCGATCGACCCTTTGAAGCGATCGCCCATGGCGCACTGCAAATTGCTAAAGGTGTTGAAGTTTGCGATTTTCTTTACCACAGCTATGGCATTCGCTATTGGAATCGACGTAAAAATTGCCACGATTGGCATCAAATTATTAAATCGGGACAACCTTATCCAATGAAAGAACCATTTGAACTGTGTTTGGGTGCTTCTGTAGAAAATCAACCGAGTATAGAGTTGATTATTGGCGAATTGGGTAGCGAAGAGGGAGCGACTGAAATTTACTTTGATGGCGATCGCCTAATTACCAAAACTTTAAATATAGTCGAAACAAAAGTTCAACCACTCAACGATCGAGATGGAGCGAGAACGATCGCTACACTCAATCCTAAAGGATTTCCAGGCAGCGATCGTTTAAAAATTCAGTTTTGGATTGACGAACAATGCTGCTTGAGAATGACAGTTGAAGACTTATTAACTCACGAAAATCTTCATAATAATTGCGTAGTCGCACGGTTGAGTTAATTTGTGGTTTTATGCTATACACATATCTATGACCATAATTTGCGTATATTTACGTATTTAAACCATATCCCTTAAAACTAGTTGAAAAACTTTGATGCTAAACGGTAAAGAAAGACTTTTAATTAAATTTGCAATATATTTTGTAGCCTAGTATTATGAAGTGTTAATAAAAGTATTTGCGTGAATTTACTTAATTTGTTCGATGGCAACTAAGTAGTATTGATAAAAAATTCATAATTGGCAAAAGATAAAAAGATGAAAACAACAACTAAAAAATTTCAATAGTTAAGAGGGTAAGGACAGGCGAGGTAGTGTTGTGAGCAAAGTCAATATACTTAACGTTTCCATAGATAACTATATGATGTCCGAGCTATTAGAAAAGCTTGGCTATGGTGGAGTCGTTTTTACACCTAATGTCGATCACATTATAAAGTTACAAAAAGATCGCGAATTTTATCGAATTTATCATACTGCCGATTATCTAGTTTGCGATAGTCAGCTAATTATGTATGCCTCCAAATTTTTAGGTCAACCGCTTCAAGAAAAAATATCTGGTTCGGATCTTTTTCCGGCTTTTTATCAACATTACAAAAACGATAAAAGCGTTAAAATTTTCTTATTAGGCGGCCCTAGAGGAGCGGCAGAAACTGCCTGTGAAAATATCAACCAAAAAGTAGGACGTAAAATGGTGGTTGGCTACTATTCTCCTCCTTTTGGTTTTGAAAAAGATGAAGCAGAATGTCAAAAAATAATCGATAAGATCGATCGTTCTGGGGCAACAGTACTAGCAGTTGGAGTAGGTGCGCCCAAGCAAGAAAAATGGATTTATAACTACAGAAATAGGCTTGAAAAAGTCAAACTCTTTTTTGCTGTTGGTGCTACGATCGAATTTGAGGCGGGTTCTTGTCCTAGAGCGCCCAAATGGATGAGCCAAGCCGGATTGGAATGGCTTTATCGACTTCTTAAAGAACCAAAGCGTTTGTGGAAAAGATACCTAATTGACGATCTACCTTTCTTTTTGTTAATCTTAAAACAAAAATTTAGTTTATCTAAAAATAAAGCTTATAAATTAAAGATTACAAGAGAGACAAACGTTTAGCCATAACAAAACATTTTTCGAGAAACACAAAAGATTCTATTCAACAAAAAATTGCTCGCAGTACGTTTAGTAGTTATTAATAATAAATTGATTTTTAGATACTTTTTACACAATTTAAAACAAGCGATCGAGCTTAATTGAATTTTAACAAGTACGTAAAAAAATACTTTATCGATTATGTGTTACTAAAAAAAAATTGAAAACGAAAAAAGATTTGTTTAGCTACGAAACAAGCGAGTATACTGAATTTCGTGTAGTGAACTTGCTAGAGTCAATCCCCAACTACAACTAATCAAATTGTCGTCATCTAAAGCCAAAATTTTGTTAGCAGCATCAGCTAAGTTACAATTAATATCCATTAATAATTGTTGTCCTGTAGTCTGACCTAAAGGTATTAACTTAACCCCAGCAACCATCGCATTACTAGCCCAACTGTGTAAGTAAGCGATTAAAGCCTCGTCTGGTTCGATCTGCCAATAAGCAGCAGCGATCCCAAAAGCGATCGCCAAATTGCAAGTATTGCCAACAGCGGCGATCGTTTTTTCTAAAGGGAGTAAATTATGTGGCAAAGCTGGTAATTTTTGCCACAAGCGCAAAAGACTGTTTCCCATTTGCCAACTTTGCTGGCGTAGTTCGCTAGTTTCCCTAGCAGCACTCAACCATTTATTCCAATCGGATAAATTAGCTAGATCGCTCTTGACAAGACAGCCATAAGCTCTTAACATCACAGCCGATTCAATTTTAATCGCACCATATTCTAACTCAGTCTCCAACCACTGTTGTAAACTGTGGCGATCGCTGACTACTCCAAGTTCGACCAAAGTTTCTAATCCTTCAGAATAACTGTACCCTCCCAAAGGCAGCAGAGGACTAGCTAATTGCAGCAATCTTAACAATTTTTGGCTCATGTTTTAGCCGCTCAACTCGCCTTTAAACACGGTTACAGCTTGTCCGCTCAAAAAAACGCGATCGCCGCCATCGTAACGCACCTTAACCGTACCGCCGCGACGAGATGCTTGATAAGCTAACAATTCATCTTTACCCAGGCGATCGCGCCAAAAAGAAGCCAGACAGCAATGCGCCGAACCAGTAACGGGATCTTCATCGATCCCAAAACCTGGGGCAAAAAAGCGCGAAACAAAATCGTATTGCGAACCTTGATGAGTCAAACTGGTGACAATAACCTTACCTGAAGGCAAATTTTTGATAAGTGCAAAATCGGGTTGCATCTGTCTGACTAAACCTTCAGACTCTACTTCAACCAAATAATATTCTAAAGAATTCTGCCAAATTGATTTAATCGGCACTCCCAAAGCTTGACTCAATTCGGTTGGTGCTTCTGTTTTTTGTGAATGCACTACAGGAAAATCTAACTCGATCCACTCTCCTTGTTTGGTGGCAACTAACAAACCACTTTTGGTATCAAAACGAGCCGTTTTCTCTTCTGGTAAATAGCCCTCAGACCAAAGAACGTGCGCGCTAGCTAGTGTAGCATGACCGCACAGAGGAACTTCAGTCGCTGGAGTAAACCAACGCAAATTGTAACCATTATCTTGTGGATGCAAAAAAGCTGTTTCAGATAAATTCATTTCCTGAGCTACTTTTTGCATCCAAGCTTCTTCGCAGGGTCGATCGAGAACGCATACAGCAGCAGGGTTTCCAGAAAATATCTGTTTCGTAAACGCATCTACTTGAAAGATTTTTTGTTCCATATCAATATTTACTTAAATTATTACTTTTTGATGCTTACTTTATACATGAATCAAGTGTGTTAGCAAAATATGGCAAAGAAATATTTTTTCTCGGCCATTTTTGGTAAATAAAGCAAATGATAAAGGGTGTTGACAAGGTTATCAAAAATAAACCTACTTGCCAACTATAATTCAATAAATTAGTTCCAGATCTACTAATGAGACACCGATCGGATTAAAATGCAGAAATCCAAACATTAAAGAAGATAATAAAATAGCCGATTTAAGTCCCCACTTTGCTGTTCATGCATGTATTAAGACACCTCGAAACACAAACTATTCTGCGATCGGAGCAACTATAACAGAGGTGACTATCTCTAAAAAATTGTAGAAAATTGGTACAGAAAATGATTGATAATTTGTTTCAGAAATAGACTTTAATAACGACTCAAAAGAGGATTTGAGATAGTATTTGTGAAGAAGAATCGATCGAACTGCAAAGCTAAGATTTTAGACGACGCAAAAATTCCCATATAAAAAAGTAATGATAATTTTGCGAATATATTAGAAAAATCTTTCACAGATGTGTTGGCGGAACAATATTTGGCGCTCGACACAAAACACGCCAATTTTTCACTTTCTAGTAGATTTTCGCTACTGTTAGTTTGATTTAATCGCCTCAATGTTTTAATATCGACAAGAAAGTTGACAATCTTTCATGCTTGCTTGAGGTGTCACTCGCTCGACTTACTGTCAACGCTTTTACATTTACATATGTGCGGTGGTATAGCTGCCAACTCTAGTTTTTAGTACTGACGATCTTAATAACAGCGCAATTTCCAATTAAAAAACGAATAGGTTCGATCTTCAAGGGAATATTCCTAGGGGTGATTTGTAGTTTTACGCTCGCACCAACATATGTAAAAGCGCAAATGACACCAGATGGCACAGTACCAACAGTTACAGAACAAGAGGGAAACAACGTGGAAATAACGGGTGGACAAAGAGAGGGAAATAATCTCTTTCACAGTTTTGAAGAGTTTTCCCTGACAACAGGAGAAGAAGCCACTTTTTTAAATGATACAGATATTGAGAATATCTTTACCCGCGTCACTGGAGATGCGGTATCAAATATTGATGGCATACTCAGGGCGCAAGGTAATGCTAATTTATTTTTGATGAATCCCAACGGTATTGTTTTTGGGGAAAATGCTTCTTTAGATATTGGAGGTTCGTTTGTTGGCACTACTGCCAATAGTATTGAATTTGCCGACGGAAACCAATTTAAAGCTGACGATGCCAATACCAAACCAATTTTAACAGTTAGTGTGCCTGTTGGACTGGGATTTATGGGCAATGAACCTGGACCGATCGTTGTTAATGGTAAAGGGAATCAGATTACCCCTTCAACAAGTAAGTCTCCTACTTCTGTAAAAGACAACACAGCAGGATTGTTTGTAGATTCAGGAGAGACATTGGCGTTGATAGGAGGTGATGTCAATCTTAATGGCGGCACAATAAAAGCCCCAAAAGGCAAAATTGAGCTAGGAAGTGTTGGCTCTGGAAGTGTTAGCTTTCAGCAGGCAGATAACGGGCTGAACTTCGGATTTAATAACGCGACCATTAATCGTAATCTTGCTTTGAATAATCTTTCTTTACTTGATGCCAGTGGCGAGGGTAAGGGAGCTATTTCTCTGACTGGTAGCAATATAAACATCGCAGATGCTTCAGTTTTATTAATTCAAAACACTGGAGATCTTCGAGCTGAAGGTATTAGCATCAATGCTCCTGAGTCTTTGACTCTCTGGAGAACTTCTCCTGGTGGCAAAGTTTCTAGTGCCATAAGTACAGAGACACTAAGTTCGGGAAAGGGAGCTGACATCTCAATTTCTACTTCAAAGCTAGTGCTGAAAGATGCAGCTAGTATACGCACGACTAATTATACAGATGCAGAGGGAGGTAATGTCACAATTAATGCTACAGAGTCTGTACAATTGCTGGAAAATACTTCTGTCGATCCCGCTCGTCCAGCAGTCACTAGCGTCATTAGTAATGCTGCCGTTGGCTCTGGAAATGCAGGAAAACTTCAAGTATCGACTCAGAAACTTAAAATACTTGATGGTGGATATATAACATCTTCTACTTTTGGAACTGGATCTGGAGGAAAGGTAACAATCAACGCAGATGAAATCGAGCTTCTTGGATTAAAATCAGATGGCAATGAAATAATCTCTATCTCGGTTTTATCAGCATCTTCTTTTAATGCTGGAGATGCTGGAAGCTTGGATATTAATACCGCCAAATTGCGAATAACTGATGGAGCGCAAGTAGCTTCTAGTTCTTTTGCTACTGGAGATAGTGGTAGTGTAACTATTAATGCTACAGACTCTATAGAAGTAAGCGGGGTAGACATTGGTTCTTCAAGTATGATTGGAGCTTCTGCCGATGTTATACCTGATACAGATCTAATCAAGAAAATATATAATCTACCTAAAGCACCAAGTAGTTTTTCTGGGAATGTGTTTATCAATACTCCTTTTTTGAATGTTAATTCTGGTGGAACTGTTAGTGTGAAAAATGACGGCACAGGTGATGCAGGAACACTATCTATCAATGCCGATTTAATTAATTTAGACAATTCTGGTAGCATTACTGCCACAACTGCGAATGGCAATGGCGGCAATATTAACATCAAAGCAGATCGACTGTCTTTTGACAACGAAAGCCAAGTTACTGCCACAGCAGCTAACAATGGCAACGGCGGCAACATTAAGATCGAAACTATTTTTCTAGAGGCAAAAAAAAACAGCGACATAACAGCTAACGCCGATTTGGGGACTGGCGGCAAGATTAGTATCGATACCCTCGTTTTACTAAACTCTCCTGATAGTGACATTACCGCTAGTTCTTCTAAGGGAATTAACGGTACTGTCAATTTTATTAATAATCCAGAAGAAGATTTTCGCAAATATCTAATTTTGGAAGAACGTAAACTTATCGATTCTAAAAAATTGATTGAAGGCAGTTGTCTCGATCGCTATCGTACTCGACTCGAATTTACCAACAAGCGTGGTGGTGTAATGCCCGTGAGTCCTTACTCTAATGTAGACCTAGACATAGATGGAAATGAACCAATTCCTAACACGCAATTGTCTACTGGCAGCTATGTAACAACCAACGCCACTGGAGAAACTGTAATCTATCCTGGGGAGAATGAATCTAATTGGCAGCTAGGAGATCCTGTCATTGAAGCTAACGCTATAGTGCAAACCCCAGATGGCAGAATCCTTGGTGTTAGAAAAATGCAACCTCAAGAAACTCAAGCTTTGATTTGCCATTAGAAAAATGCTCTTAAAAATAGTTAATTGCTATGCCAATCTGAAAACTGTCACCAAAATTACACCTTCTCTGTTGAAAAGGAAATACTATAAATATTGTGTGAGGAGTAAGTGTACAAGAAGAAGCTCTTGGAGTCGAAACACGGAAAGACGCCCAAGAGCTTTTTCCATTTCTATAGATTTTGTCAATTAAAAGCAAAAAACGCTCAAAAATTATTCAACAACTTGTTTTTAACTTCCCGACCAACTAATCCAACGGTGAGAAGTCCAAGCGCATTTTCTTTCACCTTTGGATAGTGAAGCTCCTAAAAGATTAGTTTCTAGTAATTCCGCTACACTAACATCAGTTCCTGCTAGCTTGGCACTAGATAAGTTAGCACCACTTAAATCGGCTCCATTGAGATCGACATCAGTTAAATTAGTGCAGCTTAAATTAGTTTGATGTAAATCTGCACAACGCAAATCAGCACCACTCAAATCAGCGCCGCTTAAGTCAGCATTCGTTAGATCTGCACCAATAAGATTAATTTCACTCATATTAGCCCCAACCAAAATTGCACCAGTTAAATTGGCGTTGGTTAAGTTAGCTTGTTGCAAACATGCACCACTTAAATCTGCATTGCTTAAATCTGCACCACTTAAATCGGCTTTAAGCAAATTAATCCGACTCAAATTAGCTCCTTTTAGGTTGGCTGTATGCAAATTGACTTCGTTGAAATCTAATTGGCGCTTTTTGTAACGAAGTAAAAGTTCGTGAGTATTCATAGCAATCTCTCCTTGAAAAATCTGACTAGATTATCGAAGTTAAAGTCTAGAACCTCTAAAAAGCAAAGACCGAATTTTTAATTGTGAATTTCAATTAAAAAAATACAGAGTGCAATCCCGACAAGTATAAAACTTTAGCTTCGGAATATAATTAAAAGGCTGGCTGTTTTTTTTCGACCTTAATTATTAGTTATGAATTGTTTATTGCTATTTTAAGCTTATATTCCGATTGCGTGCGATCGCGTCTTTATTCGTAGCTCGATCTTCAACTAAATATTATTTAATAAGATTGTATCTCTTATTTTCGTTTTTATTCATTAAAACATGTATATATTAGTTAAATGCTTTTAACGATTTTTTCAAATCCTCTACTTCTAAGCTACCTAGAAATATAGCTAAGGTAACAATTTCATCTCGATTAAGATTAGTATCAATTTTCAATTTTGTGGTGTCGATCGCCTCAGACAGACGAGCAATATTTTGTGGATTTTGGAAATGTTGGCGTAAAGACTTTAACTGTTTGTATGTTTTTTCTAGTTTGACTCGATCGCTTTTCTCTTCTTCTGTTAACTCTCCTTGAGAGTCAAGACGAAGGTAACCATCGATCGGTAATCGATCCATACTTTGACTGACAACCCGAACGATCGACATGGGATCGCTATCGGCTTTAATGGCATCTTCGATCGTCACTACACCAACCCCAGGAATATCGATCGGACTATCTTTGGCAATAGATTCTATTTGCAGATAATGGTTGTCTGGATTGAAATTTAACAAAATCATCGAATTATTAGTAGATTGAGACGAAAGCAACAAGATATTGACCGGTTTTGTGAAGGGATATTTAGCTTGTAATTCTTGTTGCTGTTTTTTTGACCAATTATTTGCCCAAGTAGAAGATAAAGGAGTAAATACAGTCAAACTCGCCCCAAAAGTGGCTGAAATTAATGCTGTCATGCTAAATATTACTCCCCAAAACAATCCTTTGCTAACAATCGAGGGAAACTTAAAAATTAACTTATCTTTATGGCGATCGCGTATTTTTGTTGACGATCGGTTAAAAAATTTTGATTCAAACTCATTTGTTTGGGTTTCAACGCGATCGCCCGAAGTGGACTGACTAGAATTAAGATCGTGACTTCCTTTACCAGAAAATTTATCGGTTTTATGCTTCATTATGTTTTAGCGACATTTGTAACTCAAACTATGGCAGCGCGCAAGACCAAAATATACGGTAGCGTAATCGCAGGTTCGGGAATAAACATCTTCTTTCTTCCTGATGGCAATGAATTCATAGATTTTTACACATTGTGTTCGAAAAAATCTTCCTGAAAATTCAAAGAACAGGCGAAGATATGTTATGGATGCAACTCAACTGACTGGTGAAAGGTAAATGGAGACAAAATTAATACCGATAATCTTGGCTGGCGGTAAAGGCGAACGTTTTTGGCCTCTTAGCCGCAGACATCGTCCCAAACAATTTTTATGTTTGGATGGTAGTGGTAGAAGTTTATTACAAGCCACAGCCGATCGACTTCTACCCATAGCAGGAGGTTGGGAAAATTTATGGGTAATTACTTCGGCATTGCTAGCTGATGGAGTCAGAGAGCAAATGCCCGAACTTCCAGAAACTAATTTGTTAGTCGAACCAGAAGGGCGAGATACTGCCCCTGCGGTGGCTTGGGCAACCATTGAAGCTGCCAAACGTCATGGCGAAGATGCATTGCTGGGATTTTTTCCCGCCGATCACTGGATCGGCGATCGCCAAGCTTTTGGTGAAACTCTCGCTGCTGCTGGTGAATTAGCGCTTAAAGAAGCTTCGATCGTCACCTTGGGCATTCAACCGAGTCATCCTTCTAGCGGTTACGGATATATCGAACAAGGCGAACTTAAGGGTAGTTTTGCTGGTTTGCCCGTCTACAAAGTTAACCGCTTTACCGAAAAGCCCGATCGCGCTGTCGCCGAATCTTTTATCGAAACGGGACGCTTTAGCTGGAATAGCGGCATGTTTATCTTTAAGGCTAGCGTAGTTTTGCAAGAATTAGAAATTTATGCGCCGCAAATTCTTCATCCTCTAACAGAAAAAGGGAAAGCAGCCTATGCCCATCTGGAAAAGAAAAGTATTGACTACGCTTTGATGGAAAAAACTCAGTTAGCTTACGTCTTACCTGCTAGTTTTGGTTGGGATGATTTGGGCGACTGGAATGCGATCGAACGATTGATGAAGGGAGATGAAGAAAATGTCGATTTGGCGCATCACGTCGGCAGAGATACCAAAGGCGCGATCGTTTATGCTAGCGATGATGAAGAAATTATTGTCACTATTGGTTTAGAAGATGTTGTCGTCGTTCGCGATCGCAATGTTACTTTAATCGCAAATAAAGAACGCACTCAGGAAATAAAACAAGTATTAAAGTTACTAGCAGCAGATTCTAAATTAGAGAAATTTTTATAATAAAGGGAGTAGGGAGTAGGGAATAGGGAATAGGGAATAGGGGTTAGGGGTTAGGGTAGAGACGTGTCGCCGACACGTCTGTACATTCGTCAAAAGTCAAAAGTTTTTACTCAGCACTACCCATACTCGTTGCCCGTTGCCCGTTGCAGCGATGCCCGATGAACTATAAACAATGAACAATGAACAAATGAGCTTTTTTAGTAAATTAAATAATGCGATCGCCCTCAATCAAAGTTTGTTGGTAGTTGGACTAGACCCTAATCTCGAAATGATGCCGCAAAAATATCTTAGTACGGCTAATTTAGATAGCCAAATTGACAGTTTATGGGAATGGCTGCAATTTACAATCGAGCAAACACACGATCGCGTTTGTGCCTATAAACCTACTTTTGGCTTTTATAAGGCTTTAGGGGTTGCGGGTATGGAATTGCTCGATCGCGTTTTAAAGGCAATTCCTCAAAAAATACCAGTCATTCTCGATGCCAAACACGGCGATCTTAATAGTAGTACAATTTTTGCTCGTACCGTCTTTCAACATTGGCAAGTCGATGCAATAACTCTGAGTCCTTTTGCAGGGATTGACGGTATTGCCCCTTTCTTGGTTTATCCAGACAAAGCCGTCTTTATTCTCTGCCACACTTCTAACCCTGGCGCAACAATTTTGCAAGAATATCCTTCTGACAATCCTTTTTATTTGCAAGTTGTTCGAGAAGCAAAAAGTTGGGGGACTCCCGAACAGTTATGTTTAGAAGTAGGTACGACCGAACCAGAAACAATTGCTAAAGTTAGGGCGATCGCCCCAGAAAGAATTATTTTGATTCGCAGTATTTGGGAAAAAGCTGCCAATTTCGATCGCCTCCTCAAAGCAGGTTTGAATGAAAATGGCACGGGTTTATTGATTCCCGTTCCCCAAGATATGTTAGCAAGCGATCGCCTAGCCGAGCAAATTCAGCTTTTAAATAGAGAAGTCGATCGAACCAGAAATGAGGTTATGGGCGAAACTTCTAGTTGCTATCTATGGACATCGGATGTTTGTTTGCTGGCAAAACATCCCCATCAAGATTTAATCTTGCAACTTTTTGATATTGGCTGTCTTCTCTTTGGTGAATACGTTCAAGCGAATGGGGCGACTTTTTCCTATTATGTTGACTTGCGAGCAATTATTTCCAATCCACAAATTTTCAACCAAGTTATCAATGCTTACGCAGAAGTTGTTCGAAATTTAGAGTTCGATCGCATTGCTGGTATTCCCTATGGATCTTTGCCTACTGCTACTGGTTTGGCTTTGCAACTTCAACGTCCGATGATTTACCCGCGCAAAGAAGTCAAAGCACACGGTACTCGTCGTCTCATTGAAGGAAATTATCACCCAGGCGAAAAAGTGGTCGTCGTCGATGATATTCTCATCAGCGGTAAAAGCGCGATCGAAGGTGTGGAAAAACTAGAATCGGCGGGATTAGTAGTTGAAGATGTCGTTGTTTTAATCGACCATCAAAGCGGTGGCACAGATCGTTTAAAAGAGAAGGGTTATCGATCGCATTGTGTACTTACTATTGCCGAAATTACTGAAATTTTATACGAATCTGGAAGACTTAACGAGAAACAATATCAGAGTTTGAAAAGGGAATAGGGAATGGGCAAAGTCAAAAGTCGTAGAGACGCGAAATTTCGCGTCTCTACAAAAGTAATAATTTGCTACTTTTCCTATCCCATATCCCCTATTCCCTACTCCCTACTCCCTCATTATGCTGACTTTTGAGGCGAAAGTTTTTTCATTAACTCTTGCAATGCTGCTTCGGAATATTTATGAACTTTTCCCGTTCTTCCTGTTGCGATGCAAAGATGATATTTGGAATCTTCGCGCAAACCCAAATTTTTAATGATTTTAGCCAAATCGTAAGGACGAACTTTTAAACGATCGGCTAGAGTACTGCAAGTGTAGGGATAATATTCTTCTTTAGAAAGATTAATCTTGCTAAGAATCACATTTGTATTATCTAAGTTTAAATTTTTGTTAGATACAGACTCCAAGCGATCGAGTTTTTCATTCAATCTATTTTCTAGTTCGATAAAACGCTTGTTTAATTGCTCGTTAATTACTAAAGAAATAATTGCCTGCAATCTATTTTCTATTATTTCTATCATGCGATCGTCATATTTTTGGCGATCGATCTCTCTATCTAAATTGTTGTTTTTAAATTGATTTTTTTCAACTTTTCGATCGGAAATCATTTTTAATTTTTTTTCTGTTTTCAATCATAACTCTTATTACTATTATAGTATTTTTGAACTATTTTTTGAGAGTCAAAAATCATACCAAGTCGCGATCGAAGAGTAAAAAAATCGCGCACTCCTCGCAGAGAGATTCCAAAGGCAAAATCTAATTTTTTGGTGTTACGGACTAAACAAAGAGGAAATTACAATAATCGCTATAACTCCACACCCTTAAGCGAATTGTTCGATTATTTCATTTTTTCAACCAAATTTGACTACAATCGAGAAACTATGCCATTGAGAATATGGCGTAGATTTTCGCCTAAAATATAAACAATTTTCAATCGTTTGGATAGATATACAAAGCATATTGTATCCATTTAATTATGTTCGCTCAGAATTCCCTGTTCGATTTACCTTCACTTGACTCTGTTATCGATCGCACCCCTTTAACTGCTACTCCCAACACATTAGTTACCTGTGCGATCGCTTTGATGAGTCAGGCTCAAGAGAATAGCTGTGAATTAAGGGATACAGATCGACACCAGACTTTAAATTTACTCAATCAAAAGCGAAATAGTTGCATACTCGTAGTTGAGGAAAAAAAACTCGTTGGTATTTTTACAGAACGAGATGCCGTTAAGCTTGCCGCATCTAAGAGAAATTTTAAAGGTATGACGATCGAGCGAGTGATGACTAGGAAACTAGTAAATTTAAAGCGATCGCCGAACCAAACTATTTTTAATGCCCTATCACTACTGCATCGGCATCGGATTCACCATTTACCAATTCTAGATGAACGAGGACAACTGTATGGATTGGTAACTCCTAGTTATATCCGACAAATTTTACAACCCATCAATCTACTAAAGCTCAAAACTGTAGAAGAGATGATGACCAAAGAGATCGTTCACGCGCGATCGACAGCATCGGTTTTGAACATTGCCAAACTGATGGAAGCACATCAGATTAGTTGCGTGGTGATAGTGGAGGAATTAGGAAACAGAGGAGCCCAGTCGCCCAGTCGCCCAGGAGTAGAGACAGAAATTGGCGATGCTTCTGTACTACAACCTGTGGGCATAATTACAGAGCGAGACATCGTTCAATTTCAAGTTTTGGGACTTAATTTGGCAAAAGTTCGGGTAAATAAGGTGATGAGTACTCCTTTATTTACTCTCAAACCAGAAGACTCTCTTTGGCTCGCACAAAGAGAAATGCAGCAACGACGGATAAGACGTTTGGTAGTAACGGGAGAAAGAGGAGAATTACAAGGACTAATTACACAGACTGATTTATTACAGGCGATCGATCCTGTAGAGTTATGGAATGTCGTTAATATGCTTCAACAACAAGTTGGAGAAAAAATGACTGCATTAGAGCGATCGAATCGAGAATTACAGCAAGAAATTAGTCGGCGACAACAAGCTGAAGCTGAAGCAAAACAAATTAATGACAGTTTAGAAATGCAGGTGCGAGAACGTAGGGCAGAACTTACCGATTTTATTGAAAATGCAATCGTACCGATGCACTGGGTTACTTCAGATGGAACGATTTCTTGGGCAAATCAAGCCGAATTAGACATGCTAGGTTACACCAAAGAAGAATACATCGGGCGCTCGATTGTCGAGTTTCATGTCGATCGACCGATTATTGACAAACTTCTCAGGCGACTGTCGAATAACGAAGCAGTGCAGAACTATCAAGCGCGACTGCGTAGCAAAGACGGTTCGATTAAGAACGTTTCAATCGATTCTAATACCAATTGGCAAGATGGTAAATTTATCCATACGCGCTGTTTTACTCGCGATATTACTGAAAATTGTCAAACAGAACGACAACTTCAAGAAACACTGCGATCGCTTGAATTTCAAAAATATGCTTTGGATCGATCGGCAATTGTTGCCATTACCGATCGCCAGGGAATTATTACCTACGTCAACGATCGATTTTGCCAAATCTCTAAATACGAAAAAGAAGAGTTAATCGGACAAACCCATCGGATTATCAACTCTGGCTATCATTCCCCCGAATTTTTCCAAGAACTTTGGAGAACGATCGTATCTGGCAAAGTCTGGCAGGGTGAAATTAGAAATAGAGCAAAAGATGGTAGCTTTTACTGGGTTGATACAACGATCGTTCCCTTGAGAGATGAAAATGGTAAACTCTTTCAATATTTGGCAATTCGCTTCGATATCACCGAACGCAAGCAGGCTGAAGAAGCCTTACGACAAAGCGAACAGAAATTTCGAGCAATTTTTGATAGCACTTTAAGTTTTATCGGGCTACTTACCATTGAGGGAATTTTAATTGAAGCAAATCGGACGGCATTAGATGCGATTGGTGCTTCCAGTGAAGATGTAATAGGACAACCTTTTTGGCAAGCTCCCTGGTGGTTGCATTCTGCTCAATTGCAAAAACAATTACAACAGGCGATCGTCACAGCAGCAACTGGTGAGTTAGTTCGTTTTGAAGCAAAACATATTCTGGCTAATGGAACATCTATTTTTGTCGATTTTTCACTAAAACCTGTTTTCGATGAAACAGGAAAAGTTGTTATGCTCATTCCAGAAGGAAGAGACATTAGCGATCGCAAACAAGTAGAAGAAAATTTGCGAGAAAGCAAACGTCGTTTGTCTACATTAATTGACAACCTGCCAGGTTATGTTTATCGTGTCGCCAACGATCCAAACTATACTCCTGAATTTATTAGCGAAGGTGTTTTTGAAATTACTGAATATCGACAAGATGAATATTTAATCGAGCGAACGATATCTTGTGGACAAGATATTCATCCCGACGATCGAGACAATGTTTGGAATGTAGTTCAACAAGCAGTAGCAGCGAAACAGCCCTACGAGTGCGAGTATCGAATTATTACCAAATCTGGCAACCAGAAATGGGTATGGGAAAGAGGTCAAGGAATTTATGGCGACAACGGCGAACTCTTAAATTTAGAAGGATTTGTCACCGATACTAGCGATCGCAAGCAAGCAGAACTAAAAATTCGCGAACAATCTGCCCTATTGGATGTGACAACTGATGCGATTTTGGTGCGAGATTTAGAGAGTCGAATTCAATATTGGAATAAAAATTAGAGGATTAGAAAGTATTGCGGTCGGAATGCCCGTGATTAAACAGCCCAGTAATAAGGAGCGCATATCTGAGGTCTCCTCAGATATGCCATTGCGCTCCGTGGCGTTCTGGCAGGGGCAAAAGCCTAGTCAAGAGTCTATATGGGAATCCCTCGCGGGAGAGCGACGGGAGGTTCAAAATTTTCTCCCAGTCAACAAGCCAAAGCGAATTAAGCCTCGTTGGTAGCCTCGACTCATCAAATTTAGAGCAAGTGCGGCTTCAACTGTCTTCCAACCAGAACGAAGCAACCCAATAATGGCATTTAAATCGATCGCCGAATCGATAACTTCATTCCAAAAAGGTGCAACCGCCATCGACCAATCATCGCTGCGAAGAGATTGAAAACCGAGATCGAGGGCGATCGATTCATACTCGGGAAGAGAAATGACATAAGGCAAACAATAAACTTTATAAATCTGTTCTAAGTGTTTTTTTTCATCTTCTGTCAATTCCCCTGCCAAAGAATTAGTCGGACGATGACACCAAGTAGCCAAAATCAAAGTTCCATTGCTTTTGAGTACTCGATAACATTCTTTCAAAAACAGAGTTTTATCGGGCATGTGTTCGCCGCTTTCTAAAGACCAAACTAAGTCGAAAGTATTATCGGCAAAAGGCATAGCTTGAGCGTCAGCCACTTGAAATTCTACTCGATTGCTCAGTTTGGCTTCTATTGCCCTTTCTTTGGCGCGCGAGGCTTGAACGGGAGAAAGTGTAATACCAGTCGCCTTAGCATCAAATTTATCGCTTAAATAAAGAGTACTGCCACCAATACCACAACCAACATCTAAAATTTGCTCGGCTGAGTTAACTTTTGACCAATTTAGCAGTTCTTCAATCAGTTCTATTTGTGCCTGACGACGATCGAGCTTGTATGTACCAGCCCTGCCATAATAGCCGTGATGCATGTGTTCGCCCCATATTTGTTCCCACAATAAACTGGAGCGATCGTAAAACTGCTGAATATCTCGATAAAGATTGGATGTCATAGTGTTAATCGTTCATAGATGCTTTGAGTGGCGCGTTCGCACATCATGTTTGTAGTATAGCGCTACGGCAAAATCGCGTTCGCGCAACGCAAAGCTCACACAGAAAATAACTGGTAGAGTCGAGGGGAGCTATTAAACTCCGCCCCTCTCTGTTAGATCTGGGCGTGCGAGATTTCCCCGCACCCAGCTCCCGAAACTCTTTATTTGCTCATGTGTAAGTAGTCATGGCAAGATTCATGTATCGCAACA
>JBOFLQ010000055.1:0-69409 GCA_051657945.1 Xenococcaceae cyanobacterium
GGCGCGATCGACTACACCTTTTTCGATCGCCCTAAGACAAGTTTGTTCGGCGCGAGATACACCCAAAACCTCCATACCACGATTTCTAAGTTCCAATCCCAACGAACCGCCAATTAAACCCAATCCAATAATTCCTACTTTCATATTTAGTTCGCTCACAAATTAAATTTATAAAAAAAAATTAGTATTCAGTGCTGAGTTTTGAAGCGCTAAGTTGGTAATTAGATTATATCTTTGTCCTATTCCCAAGGCGTAGATTCCAAGGAAACCCCCATCTCTTGGGCAAGCCTCGGAATACAGAACGCCGCTACTCCCTACTCCCTAATAAAAACAGTGATTGAAGTAGAAGTTCATTCTTCGCTCCGCGATTTTATCAGAGAACAAGAGCGATCGAATTGGCCCCATCATTTAACTATGGCTCGGTTGGTTGCTAGAGCCTTTCGTTTGGGGCGTTCGGCTCTAATTCAGACTGGCACTAGCGTCAGACAGTATTGTTTGAGTTACCTTACTCCCATATTGCTGGGTGATTGGTCGGTTATTTTAGTAACACCTCGATCGGTACAAAAATATCTACTCGAAGTAGAAATACCCAAACTCAAAGACTGGTTAAAAAGCGACAAATTAATTCAAACCGAAGCAGAATGGTTGAAAGAAGGTAAAGTTAGAGGTTTATTGCTTCTGTCTCCAGAAGTTTGGCTCACAGAGAAACTCAACACAACCCAAAAATTTCCCGATCGCATTTTAACTATTATCGATCGCGCCGATGAATTAGAAGAATGGACTAGAGATCGATTAACGATCCGCATTGAAAGTCAAAATTGGGACGAACAAATCAAAATTGCTCCCCAACATAGCGAAGCAATTCGAGAAGCTAGAGTTAAGCTAACCAAAGCCAGTTGGCAACATCCAGCCAATCCTTACCAATGCCATTTGCTAGAGCAATCCGAACGTCAAATATTAGAAGAGCTTTTAACGACACTAGCAGCTACCAATTCTTTGAGCGAAAAAATGAAACAATTTTCGCTTTGTTGGTTCGAACAATGGGGAAATTCGCATCGGCACTCCAAAAATGTTGACAATCGAATCATTTGGGGAACGCTTGCTAGAGACACCCAACAATTTACCCTTAACATTTCCCCCATATCTGTCGCTCAAATTCTTTATCCGCTTTGGCAGCAACAACCAGTAGTTTTAATTGGTAGTTTTCTCGATCGCTCGAATACTGCCACAATTTATCGTCAAAATATTGGTTTGTCAGAAATTCTCTGTCTGAAATTTTCTCCCAACCGACAAACAGAACACATTCAACTTTATTTACCCGATCGCTTTCCACTGCCAAACACTCCTGAGTTTCAAGGATTCTTAATCGAGCGATCGCGAACCTTAATCGAACTGAGCAGTAAAATTAATAAACCAACAGTTTTATTAGTTGGAGACGTTCCGCTCAAGGCGCAAGTAGGGACGGTTTTGGCCGCAGAATTTGGTTCTAGAGTAAGAGTAGAAACAACCGATTTAGCAGAAAATGGCATTTTGATTAGCGGTTGGGAATTTTGGCGATCGCATCAAGAGCAATTACCAATACCTCAGTTATTAATAATTGCCACTTTACCATTTCCATCTTTAGAAAATCCGATGGTAGCCGCTAGAGTTGCCTATTACAAACGCCAACGTCAAGATTGGTTTCGTCTTTACTTACTACCAATTGCCTTGAGAGAATTACAGCAAGCGATCTTACCGCTTCGAGAAGCTCAAAGTATCGACTCCAACAACAAGAATCGAGGATGGTCGGTTGGCGATCGCATATCCTCTGAGATTGTCACCGACAATTGTGGCGAAACGCCTCAAAGCATAGTAGCCTTATTAGACAATCGGGTCAACCATCGCAGCTATGGCAGTGAAGTTTTAGCAGCTTTAGAACCTTGCGCTCGCATTAATTACATCGATCCGAGTTGGTTTAACTTAGTTTAGCGCTCCAAAACAGAGCGATCGCAATTGAGAGTGCCGTTGTTTTCTATTCCCTACTTCGATAAGGTTGTAAGAAATAGATAGCTGGTATTCTTCCTTTCAAAAACCCTCGATAATTAACTTCTTCTTAAGCCTAGAAAACGTTATGATCGAGCCATAATTTCTAGCAAATTGTTATGGGTGAAGCAAAACGTCGTCAGGATCGATTGGGCGAAAAATATGGTCGAGAAGATACAATTCTGCCTTGGCTGCCGATTACCAAAACACAGGCGCAACAATTTATTGAATTAACGACGAAAGGAGCTTGGATTGGTATTGGCACTATGGTTGTTATTTGGATGACGGTAAGATTTATCGGACCAGCGTTTGGTTGGTGGACAGTTTATTAAATGCCAGTTTAATTAAAATAATTTGATTTAAGTTAATCAAGGAGATTTTCAAAACAATGAGCGAGCAAAATCCCTATCAAAAACTTGGGGTCGGCGAACACGCTTCGTTTGAAGAAATTCAAGAAGCAAAAAAGCGTTTGTGTCAGCAATTTAGTAATGACAAAAAAGTAGTTGAAAGTATCGAGACTGCTTACGATGCAGTAATTATGGATCGCTTGAGATTGCGACAAGAAGGCAAAATTCCCGTACCAGAGCGCATTCGCTTTCCCGAACGTTCGCCAGAAACACAGCCGCGTTCTTTTACTAAAAGCGTGGATAAAACTCCTTCGTGGCTATCGCAATTCATCGATACTCCCACGAGCGCAGAAATACTTTGGTCTACAGGAATTTTCTTTTCTTTATCTGCCATTAGTCTAGCGACACAAACAAATTCAGTAGCTGCACCACAAGCACAAACATCATTGTTATCTTTGTTGTTGGCGCTTGGATTTTGTGCCAGTATTTATCTGCTCGAGCGTAAAGAACATCGATTTGGTCGTGCTTTCTTAATTTCCTTAATTGCTTTAATTGTGGGAATTAGTCTTGGCGGAACAGTAATTAATTTACCGATCGCCAGAAATAACTTACTTAGTGGCGAAGAGGCTGCTTCTGTAGTAACTATGTTCTTTTTCTGGCTATCGAGTAGTTTCTTGCGTTAAGACTAATTAACAAACAGGCACAGAAACGGAACTAAGAATTAAATCTACTGCTTCGGGTAAATTATTAACAATAAAGTCGGGGGCGTAACTTTCTAATTGCGAGCGATCGCGGATTCCTGAAAGAACGCCAATTACTTTAATATTATGAGTTTTTGCGGCAATTAAATCCGCTTCTGTATCTCCAACCATCCAAGTATCGGAAGCGGGTGGCAATTCTTTTAAGGCGCGTTCCATCAAAAGTGGTTTGTCTCTGACATCGGCTGTTTTGACGTAGTCGTCGCTCAGGCAATAGCGGCGATCGACAGCAAAGAAACGACCTAAATCGTAACGATTAAATGCTTCATTTAATTCTCTAACTCTTCGCATGGTCATCACTGCGAGATCGATTTTTAAATGTTGCAATTTCTCCAAGCTTTCTCTAACTCCAGGAAGCAAGCAATCACTTCCCAAATACTTCATTTGATGGACGCTTTGACGGCGCAGTTGCGCGAATTTTTCTGCTTGTAGTTCGTTTAAGCCTGAGAGGATACCAATTTGTCTTTCTGGTACTCTAGCTCGCTTTAGCTGCCAAAATTGAGGTTTTGACATTTGCTTTACCGATTGGTCTGAATCTTTAGTTTGTTCCAAGCACAATAAATAAACTTGGTAGTAGCGATCGGAAACGTCCATGATCGGCCCGTCAAAATCGGTAATTAATCTAAGCATTAGTTAAATTTAATTATTAAGTTTTATATACTAAGTTACCATCAATTCGAGCTTTCTAACTTCGATCGCAACCATAACTATGTTTGGATTCGGAAACAAAGAAATTTTGAGCTAGTTAAATTATTAACTAAAATAGTTGAAGCGAATTCTATCTTCAAACTTTCCTTGATACCCGAACGACCATTATCTCGTAACAAAAACATCCATGCTAGTAGCGTAGTTATTCGTAGTGCCGAGCGTCAAGACGTTAGCGAACTGGCTGAAATTTTGACGCAGAGTTTTTATTCATCTCAAGGTTGGTTATCTTGGCTGCAACCACTTTTAAAATTGGGAGTGTGCGAAGATTTAAGAACTCGTCTTAACGCTTATAGTTCTCATTATTCTTGTTTGGTAGCTACAAACAAGAATAATGAACCAGATAGCGAACTTTTCGGAACGGCAGAAATTGCCATTCGTTCTCCTTATTTTTGGTCTAATGGCGATTTTCAGTATCCCTATATTTCTAACTTAGCAGTTAAAACCTCCCATCGCCGACGGGGCGTTGCACGCAAACTATTGACCAAATGCGAACAAATAGCTCTAAATTGGGGATTTTCTGAAATTTGTTTACACGTTCTAGAAGATAATCATCAAGCCAAACAGCTTTATTTTACAAGTGGATATCAAATCAAGCAGACAGAATCTAGCTTGAGCGATTATTTGATCGCACGTCCCAAACGTTTGTTGCTTTGCAAACAATTACATCGCAACGATCTATTGCATAATTCACAACTAGTAAAGCATATTAAATATTGCTAAAATTTTCCTACAGAAAACACAAACTAGCCTAAAGGTAGGTTATCAATTTGACATGCTTGATTTAAATCTCAGTTCTGGCTACTTTGGTTACTGCTTTAAGAGTGAACAGTGAAGATCGCAAAGTCAACTTGCAAGCTAATGAAATACTCGCCTTGTTGCAAGACCGAGTAACATTAGTAGTCAACCCCCGTCGCAAGAATGGTTTAATTATTTATAAACAATATCACGCGGAATTTGCTGGCCCTGGTGCGGTTGTTGGAGGTCAATTCGATCTAGATGCCGTACAAGTTATTTCTGTTGGCAATTTGTCTCTAGTTAATCCACAGACTTCGGAGGAGAGAAGACAGGCGTACAAAATGAGAAGACAGTGGGTACGTTTGACCAAACAAATTACCGACAATCCCGTCGCGATCGAAAGAGCGCAAGTAATTTTGAATCAATTCGAGCATTGGTTTGATGTAGAAACCACCGCAAAGCTTCCAGACGAAGCTTTTGCTTTAATGGTGGGAGTATTACCCGAAACTATTAAAAAAGTTAGGAGTCTCGATCGACTTTAGAAAGTCATAAGTAGCAAGTAGTTCTAGATAAAGATAAGGAATAATGAATCGTGAAACGACGCTGGGTTAGTTTACTACTGCTAGCTATAGGCGGATATTTTTGCTTTTCTCCAAAAGCTTATAGCAACTCGAATAGTATTATCACAGTACAAATTGATGGTTTAAAAGAAGCAAAAGGACAGATTTGCTTCAGCCTTTTTGCTAGCAGCAAAGGATTTCCAGATAGTAGCGGCAATGCTCTGCAAGCACAATGCATTTTGGTTGCTGAGCGATCGCCCAGATTGACAATTGAGAATTTGAACGTCGGCAACTACGCGCTTGCTGTCTTCCACGATGCCAATCAAGATGGCAAATTAAATCGTAACTTTTTGGGTATTCCCAGCGAAGGATTCGGTTTTTCTCAAAATCCAGTAATTCAGACAGGGCCACCTAAATTTCAAGAATCAGCAGTATTGATTACAGGTACAAAAACTAATTTGCAAGTGCAATTACGCTATTTTTGATTGAAGAAGGCATTCTCGCAGAGGGCAGAAGGAACAATAGTTTAAGATAGCAAACAAGAAGATTAAATCATCAAAGCAACTACGATCGCTCGATTATGCAGACTTGGTTTAATCGGGTCGATCGCTTTTCGAATTCCTTTTGAAGCTAAGTCTGAGACTGGTTCGATCGCTCTTTAAAATTTGCCGATCGCTACAAAACACCTTTAGAACTAGGAATCTCAGAAGCGCGACGCGGATCGATTTCTACTGCCATGCGGGTAGCACGGGCAAAAGCTTTAAAAGTGGCTTCAATGATATGGTGAGAGTTAATTCCATCCAATTGCCTGATATGTAAAGTCATCTGCGAGTGATTGACGACAGCAACAAAAAATTCACGAACTAACTGCGTATCGTATCTACCGACTCTTTCTGTCGGAATTTGCAGTCCATAGCTTAAATGAGGTCGTCCCGAAAAATCGAGGGCTACTTGAATCAAAGCTTCGTCAAGAGGGGCGAGGAAATGACCGAAACGAACGATTCCCTTGCGATCGCCCAAAGCTTGCGCTAAAGCTTGACCTAGTGTTATTCCCACATCTTCGTTGGTATGATGATCGTCAATTTCAATATCTCCCGTCGCTTTAACGTCGAGATCGATTAAACCATGGGAAGAAATTTGATGTAACATGTGGTCGAGAAAAGGAATTCCCGTATCGGCATGACATTTACCTCGACCATCTAAATTAATACTTACTTCTACGTCAGTCTCTCCCGTAGTGCGCCTAACCGAAGCAGTACGAGTAAAAAATACCGTTTCTTGGTTTTGAAAGTCGCTTATAGAATTTTGATGATTGTCTCTAGTTTGCATAATGTTTATTGTTTATTGTTCATTGTTCATAGAGCAACGGGCAACGGGCATCGGGCATCGGACAAAGTCAGAAGTCGTGACGTTCAGAAGTTAGAAGTTAGAAGTCATTCGTCGTGATGTAAAAAATTCATTACTCATTACTCATTACTCATTACTCATTACTCCCTATCCCCTATCCCCTACTCCCTAACCCCTATCCCCTATCCCCTACTCCTTACATCCCCATTATCTCGTAACCAGCATCGACATAAATTACTTGTCCTGTAATTCCACTCGATAGATCGCTGCACAAAAAAGCAGCGGTGTTACCAACTTCTATTTGCGTTACCGTCCTTCTCAAAGGAGCAGTTTTTTCGACATGATGGATCATATCGAGAATTCCACCTACCGCCGAAGATGCTAGAGTTCTAATTGGGCCAGCAGAAATAGCATTAACGCGAATATTTTGTTCGCCTAATTCCGAAGCAAGATAACGCACACTCATTTCTAAAGCTGATTTGGCGATACCCATAACATTGTAATTGGGAATGACTTTAACTCCACCGAGATAAGAAAGAGTAACGATACTGCCTCCTTCTTTCATGAGAGGTTTGGCCATTTTTGCTAAATTGGTAAGAGAGTAGGCACTGATATCCAAAGCTTTGCTAAAACCGTCTCTAGATGTATTGCTAAATTCTCCAGATAAATCTTCTTTGTCGGCAAAAGCCAAACAATGAATGAGAATATCTAGCTTGTCCCATTTATCGGCGATCGCACTAAAAGTAGAATTAATTTGTTCGTCGTCCTGCACGTCAAGGGGTAGAAAAATACTCGGTTCGAGCGGTTCGACTAACTCTTTGACTTTTTTTTCAAAACGACCTTTTTCATCGGGTAGGTAAGTAACACCTAATTCTGCTCCTGCTTGATGCAGTTGTTGGGCGATACCCCATGCGATCGAGCGATTGTTAGCGATTCCAGTAACGAGAGCTTTTTTTCCAGTTAAATCCAGCATAAGACACTAATAAAAAATAAAAATAGCAGTTGCCTACTATCGATTCGTTGAATATGTATAATTATGAAGACTTCAAAATTCGTCTAAAATTAGTCATTTCAATAGATTAAATCAATTGTGAATCAAAAAGAACAAAAAACTTCGATCGATTAACTAGATTGTTTTACTTAAATGTCTAAAGTAACAACTTGTCTAGACTTATTAAGCAACCTTCAAGAATTGGAGGTTTAATTAAAAATAAGATTACATATTCACTGTATTGGTAAGTTCCATGGAACTGTCGCTGACTCAAGATCAACCTCTAGCATCTGTATTTCGTAAAATTGGTCGTGGTTCTCTACCGCCATTGGTGGAAACATTCGATCGAGGTAAGACCATCTTTTTTCCTGGAGATCCAGCAGAAAGAGTTTACTTTTTGCTCAAGGGAGCGGTCAAGCTTTCTAGAGTATATGAAGCAGGAGAAGAAATTACAGTCGCTCTACTCCGAGAAAACAGCGTTTTTGGCATTCTTTCCTTGATTACGGGTCAGCGTTCCGATCGCTTTTATCATGCCGTTGCCTTTACACCTGTAGAATTGCTATCCGCGCCGATCGAACAGGTAGAACACTCTTTAAAAGAGAATCCCGATTTATCCATGTTAATGCTACAGGGACTCTCTTCGCGCATTCTCCAAACTGAGATGATGATCGAAACTCTGGCGCATCGAGATATGGGATCGCGTTTGGTGAGTTTTTTGTTAATTCTTTGTCGCGATTTTGGCATACCGACGGCTGAAGGAATTAGAATCGATTTGAAACTTTCCCATCAGGCGATCGCTGAGGCGATCGGTTCGACTCGCGTCACGGTTACTCGTCTGTTGGGAGACTTGCGAACCGAAAATATGATTTCGATTCACAAGAAAAAAATTACCGTACACAATCCCGTCGCACTAAGTCAACAATTTACATGAATCTAAAAGCGCATGACCAGTGCTTATATTTTGGTTGCGGCGATCTTTGTTATAGGGCCGATCGTCGCTATTTTGGGCGATCGTCTCGGTACAAAAATTGGAAAAGCACGGTTTCGATTATTTAAAATGCGTCCCCGTCAAACAGCTACGATCGTTACAGGCGTGACGGGGATGCTGATTTCGCTCTCGACCTTTGGGATTCTCTTTGCGTTTAGCGGTTCTTTGCGTCAAGGCATTTTTGAATTAGACGATATTCTCAAACAAAAAAAACAAGCGAACAAAGAGTTAGAAATTGTCACCAAAGAAAGAAACGGAGTCGAACGAGAACTCTTAAATGCTAAAAACCAGCAGTCTCAAGTAGAAGAACAACTGTTTAAAACTAACAAAGATTTTCAAACGGCAAGAAATCAACTTAAAGATATTTCTTCTCAAGTAAATAAGCTGCGTGGAGAAATCAAAAATCTGTTAACGGAAAGGAGAAATCTTTTAGGGCAATTAACTCGACTCAGAGAGCAAAAAGACCAACTACAAGTGCAACTTCGCCAAAAAGAGCAGAAAATTAGCTCGCAAGACCGAATTTTAGCCGAAAAAGAAGCTCGTCTTTGGCAATTGCAGCAACAGCGCGCGGTTTTACAAGCTGAAATCTCTCAGCGAGACAAAACGATCGTCAAACTAGACCGTTCGATCGCCAACAAAGATTACAATTTGAAAGTTAAAGAATCACAGCTAACTCGCCTAGAATCACAAATTAATTTATTAGTCAAAGAAGTAAGCGTTTTAGAAAGGTATTATGAAACTTACCAAGAACTACGTGGCAAACAAATTGCGATCGTCAAAGGTCAGGTTTTAGCTTATGGTGCGGTTCGCTTTCTCGATCGATCGAGCATCCGAACTGCGCTCGATCGCTTGCTCGGACAGGCAAATCTTAATGTTATTAGAGCAACTCGACCTGGTGCTGAATCTGCTAGCGAGCGAGTTGTTTATATTACTAACGCACAAGTCGAACAGATCGCAAGTCAAATTGAGAACGATCGAGAATATGTAATTCGTATCCTTTCTGCGGGGAATTACGTTTTAGGAGAAAAGAAAATTTTGGTTTTCGTAGATTTAGCACCAAATCGCGAAATCTTTAAAATAGGCGATGTCTTAGCAGCAATTTCAGTTGAAAATAATGCAAGCGATCGAGATGAAATTGAGAAAAAATTAGATTGGTTATTTGCCGCTTCAAAATTCCGTGCCGAACGAGCGGGGGTTCTTGGTGAACTGCAATTAGGCGAAGGTCAGGTTTCTAACTATCTCAATTTTATGACTCAGTTAACTCAATCGGGACAATCATTTGATGAAATTAAAGCAATTGTCTCTCAAACTACTTACACATCAGGCCCCCTTAAAATAAGATTAGTTGCTCTGCTAAATGGGCAGGAAGTTTTTAGTACTCAATAAGGGAGGGATTAGGGGTTAGGGGTTAGGGATTAGGGGTTAGGGATTAGGGATTAGGGATGAACTATGAACATTTTAGGCTTCGATCCAGGTAGAGATAAATGCGGTGTGGCGGTGATGGGAAATGACCGACAACTGTATTACCATCAAGTTGTCAATGCAGATGAAGCGATCGCAACCATTAAAAAGCTAACTCAGCAGTTTACGATCTCGCTTCTCGTGATGGGAAATTTAACTACTTCAAAAAGTTGGAAAGAAACACTTGAAGCAAATTTACCAACCTCGATCGCAATCGCCATGGTAGACGAGCGTAACAGTACTTTAGAAGCGCGCGATCGCTACTGGCAGATGTATCCAGCCAAAGGTTTGGGGAAATTAATTCCCCAAAGCATGAAACTTCCTCCCCGCCCGATCGACGACATCGTTGCCATCCTCTTAATCGAACGATATTTAGGGGAAATAGGGGAGAGGGACTAGAGGCTAAGAAAAGTCCAAAGTCTGAAGTATTCTATACCCTCTACCCTCTGCCCTCTGCCCTCTGCCCTCTGCCCTAATTTAAAGTTCTGCTCTAACAGTAAACTCGTAATCTCCACCAGGTTCTAGCTGATAATCGGAACGCTCTAAAAAACGTCCCAAAGGTTCTTGAATTAGAGCGCGTCCTAAAGAGGGTTCAACTGAGAGACATCCTTGTCGAAAACGCCATTGAAAATTCCATTTGTAGGTAGCTGCTGTTACTTCTCCCTCAATCTTGCCCAAATACCAAGATTGTTGAGTGATACGCACGTAGGCAGTAGTCTCTGGCAAATATTTAGAACTCACAATTTTATCTTATTGTCAACTGCAATCATCTTTTCACAATATAAAGCAATATATAAAGCAATTTCTTCATTGATTTAAGCATAAAGCGATCGCACTCAATTAGTAGAGCTTATCCTACTCCCCTATTTCCCTGAAAATACAAACGCTAAAATCTGAATAATTATAAATACGATAATTACTAAAATGAAAATACTAAAATATCGATTCAGCCAATCTATTTGTTTCTCTAATTTTCTTTGAGATTCCCAGATTTTAAACAGATGATTGGTAACTAAACTTTTATTTTCGTCAAGTTCGTCATCGAGCGAAGAATTGTTAGCAGGTTGGATCGAACTGTTCGAGCGCGCGTTCAATCGATCGATTAGTTCGTATTGAAAAGTTTCCAGTCTTTTTTGAATTTCTTGTGCGGTATCGAATTGCTGTTTGTTGAGTTCGTTAGAAAATTCTTTTCGCAGCAAACTAGAATGAGCATTTAGTTTCGATTCTAGTTCGTCCAAAAAATGTTGGAAATTGCTTTCCAACTCCACTAAACTATCGGTAACGGGTTTAGTAAGTGCGAACTTAACAATCAATTTTTCAAACAATCCTGGCCCTAGATGAAAGTAACCTTTATTGACGTAGCGGATGGCATTGGCTAATTCATCTGCCGGCGTACTTTTGAGTAAATACCCCCTAGCACCCGATTGAATTGCGTCATTGATATAATCTTCGCGATCGTGAGAACTAAAGACCAGAACTTTAGTATTCATGAATCTCTGAGCGATAATTTTGGTTGTCGTCAAACCGTCCATTCCTGGCATATCGAGATCGATTAAAGCAACATCGGGGGATAATTGTTCGATTTTTTCTAGCGCTGTTAAACCATCATCAGCGTGAGCGACGACTTTTAAATCGGACTCGGTTTCTAGATAAACTTGTAAAGCTTGTCTAATTAAATTTTGGTCGTCTGCCACTAAAATCCGAATCATTAACAATACTCCCGATCTATGTCGATCTTCTAAAGTGACTGGGATTTTTTTCGCTTGTTTGTGCTTTCAATCTCACAAGAATATCGAGTAATTGATAAATTGGCTATAAAAAGTAACAAAATCTAGAGGAGGTTTACTTGTCATCACATGAATCTTTTTCTGATTGGGATTCCCAAGAATTAGACGATACCATTTTAAGCTTTCAGGAAATTACCGCAGAAATTAATTACAAACAAGCACAAACATCGCTGCGAAATTTAGTAACTAACCTCGATCTTACTTCAGAAGAACAGGCTGGTTTGGAAACAGAAATCGAACATTTAACTACAATGTTAGATAAGCTGGAACAATCGGTAGTGCAAATTGCGGCTTTTGGCATGGTTGGCAGGGGAAAATCTTCTGTTCTCAATGCTTTGTTAGGTAAAGAAATATTTCAAGCTGGCCCTCTTCATGGCGTGACAAAAACTGTCGATCGCGCTCATTGGAATTGGAAAGACAAAGAAGATGATACAGCTAAGAAATCTCTTAAAAAGATTGACATTCAATTATTTAATTTATCGGGAACAAATAAATCGCGCATTCAATTATTAGATACTCCTGGTATCGATGAAGTTGATGGCGAAACTCGCGAAATTTTAGCTCGTAAAATTGCCAAACAAGTAGATTTAATTTTATTTGTTATTGCTGGAGACTTAACCAAAGTTGAATACGATGCCTTATCACAATTGCGAGAATTTGGCAAGCCTATCGTCCTAGTTTTTAATAAAATAGACCAATATCCCGAAGCCGATCGCTTGGCTATCTATCAAAAAATTAAAGACGATCGAGTCAAACAATTACTTTCTCCCGATGAAATTGTCATGGTTGCTGCTGCGCCTTTAGTAGTTGAAGCGATCGAAACAAAAGATGGCAAAGTTAAAACACAACGTCGGCGCGGACAACCGCAAATAGAACAACTAAAGCTCAAAATCCTCGAAATTTTGCATCGTGAAGGTAAATCTTTGGTTGCCCTCAATACGATGCTTTATGCCAATGAAGTTAGCGAACAAATCGTGCAGCGCAAAATGGAAATTCGTTCTGAAGCTGCCGATCGCCTGATTCAAAAAGGAGTCATGACTAAAGCTGTGGCGATCGCACTCAATCCCGTCACGGCGATCGATCTGATGTCGGGTGCAGTAATCGATATAGCTACGATCCTATCTTTATCTCGTCTCTATGGCATCCCTATGACTCAGCAAGGCGCGATAAATCTTCTTAGAAACATTGCCTTAGCTATGGGTGGAATTAGCGCTAGCGAGTTTCTAGCATCTTTAGGATTGAGTTCTTTAAAAGGTATTCTTGGTATTACCATACCAGTAACGGGTGGTTTATCTCTAGCGCCATATTTATCTGTTGCGATCGCGCAAGCTTCGGTAGGTGGTGTTTCTTCCTACGCCCTCGGACAAGTTACCAAAACATATCTAGCTAACGGTGCATCTTGGGGCGGAGATAGTCCGAAAACAGTGGTGAAAAAGATTTTGGATTCTTTGGATGAGGCTTCGATTATGAATCGGATCGAGCAAGAATTGAAAGCGAAGTTGCAAGAGGGAATAGGGAATAGGGAAGAGGGAATAGGGAATAGGGAATAGGGAACAGGGAATAGGGAGTAGGGAACAGGGAATAGGGAATAGGGAGTAGGGAACAGGGAACAGGGAGTAGGGAACAGGGAACAGGGAACAGGGAACAGGGGATAGGGGAAAGTAGCGAGTGTGCCGCGTAAAAAGTAAAAAACGGCTGTTACCTTCTGCCCTCTGCCCTCTGCCCTCTGCCCAATGCCCAATGCCCGATGCCCGATGCCCTATTCCCTCTTTCCTATTTCCTTTATTTTCCAATACAAAAACGGCTAAAAATACGGTCTAAAACCGATTCTGTTACTTCTTCTCCCGTAATTTCTCCTAATGCTTGAATTGCACTTCGTAGATCGATCGTCCAGAAATCTAAAGGCATTCGATCGCCGATTGTTTCTCGTACTTGTAGCAGAGAATTTTTAGCGCGAGTTAAAGCTGCTGCTTGTCTTTGATTGATTGCTAAATCTAAATCGGCAGCATTAATTTTTCCAGTTTCAACTGACTTCAAAATTGCTTGTTCTAAATTATCTATACCTTCTTCTTTGGCGGCAACAGTTTCTACAATTATTTTAATTTCTAATGGATATTTTATAGATTTAGAATTAGCTAAATCTGTTTTATTAATAACTAAAATTAAAGGACGATGTCGAACTTGCTGATAAATTTCTTCGTCTTCTGATGTCCAACCAGCTTGTGCATCTATAGTTAATAAAATTAGATCGGCAGATTTGGCAGCATGACGCGATCGCTCGACTCCAATTTTTTCAACCACATCGACAGTATCCCTAATTCCCGCCGTATCCAAAACTTGAATGGGAATACCCGCCACAATTAATTGAGATTCTACAACATCGCGAGTAGTCCCTGGAAGTTCGGTAACGATCGCGCGATCGCTACGACTCCAAGCATTCAATAAACTCGATTTTCCCACGTTAGGACGACCGACGATCGCTACTTTTAAACCACTACGCAACAATTCGCCGCGATCGGCTGTCTCCAAAATCTGCTTTACTTGCTCCAAAACATTTTCTAAGCTGCGACGAACTTCGTCTTCGTCTAGAGGTGGTAAATCTTCCTCAAAATCGATTCTCGCTTCTACTTCAGCTAAAATATCCAAACAGGTCGATCGCAAGTTACGGATTGGTTGGGCGAGTTTTCCTTGTAAACCAGCCAAAGCAATTCTTGAAGCTTGTGGAGATTTTGCCCCAACTAATTCAGCTACACTCTCCGCTTGAGTTAAATCTAATCTACCATTAAGAAAAGCGCGTAAAGTAAATTCTCCTGGTTGAGCCAGCTTTGCACCTCGTTCCAAACATAGTTGCAATACTTGCTGTACTGGCATAATACCACCGTGACAGTGAAACTCAACTACATCCTCGCGAGTATAAGAACGAGGTGATTTCATGATTAATAATAAAGCTTCATCTACTATTTGTTTGGTATCTGGATGGCGCACATATCCGTAGAGAATGTGGTGAGTATCCCAAGTTTGTTTTCCTGGCGCATCAAAGAGAGTACTAGCGATGTCTATAGCTTGCATGCCAGATAAACGAACGATTCCCACACTTCCCTGTTGGGGAACTACAGCCGTCGCGATCGCAACTATCGTATCTCCTTGTACTAATCGTCCAGACATTTTTTATCTCTAACTTTTATTCCCTATTCTCTAATTTAGGTCTATTTTGGCTAAGCTAACCATAGTAATAATTATTAAAGAAAAGATTGGGAGCGATCGCAATGAGTTTGAGAGCGCGTATTGATGAAGATATTAAAACGGCAATGAAAGCCAAAGACAAAATGCGTTTGGAGACGGTACGCAGTATCAAAAAAGCTATCTTAGAAAAAGAAGTAGCTTTACGTCCTCAAGGAAAAGATAGCTTAAATGAAGAACAAGAAATTGAATTACTAGCGCAACAGGCAAAACAGCGTCGCGATTCGATCGAACAGTACCAAAAAGCCAGCAGAGAAGATTTAGCCGCAAAAGAATCTCAAGAATTAGCAATCATAGAAACTTATTTACCCACACAACTATCAGAAGCAGAAATAAATACAGTTGTCGATGAAATTATTGCTACTGTGGGCGCAACTTCTGCTAAAGACTTAGGTAAAGTGATGGGAACGGCAATGCAACAACTCAAAGGAAAAGCAGACGGTAAAAAGATTCAAGAGTTAGTGAAAAAGAAACTTTCCTAGCCAGGTGAATGGGCATTCACCTGGTGCGTATTCTGTAGGGACGTTTCATAAAATGTCCCTACCAAGTAACTCAAAATGACACAAATTAAACCCCAAATAAAAAAATACTAAACAGCGACCGCTGTTTTTACTTTCCTCCAAACCGACTGACCGGTAATCAGTTCGACGACATCCATACCGTTGCCAATTACTCCAGGTACGCTAGGATAGCCAGCACTAGCGCCCACTAAGAAAAGGTTGGATAATTCAGTCATGTACCCCAAACGATTCAATCCTATCTGTTTGGGTATTAGTTTAGCACCGTAAATATTTCCCTCTGGCTGTCCCAGATAGAATTCGCTAGTAGTAGGTGTTCCGTAGACTTTCATGCGTGCATAGTTATCGACATCCGGAATCAAATCTCGCACACTAGTCATAATGTCTTGATAAACTTGCCGCTTTTTCGCTTTGTAAGCTTTTGGATCTCGATCGCGCAACTGTTTGAAGGGTTCGTAAGAACAAACAGTAACAATTTCTAATACGTGATGTCCTGCTGGTGCCATACCAGGTTCGTTAGATTTCATGGTCGGACAGGAAACAAAGATCCAAGGGTGTTGTAAATTTCCTTCAAGTTGTTGTTGATATTCTCGATTTAAATCTCCCGTAGGGTAATACCAGATATTCCAGTTACCAATTCCATAACGTTGCGGGTCGAATCTACTATCTAAACCTAGATAGATATTAAAAGTGCTAGCCGAGTATTCGTAATCTGTTAGGCGCTGACGTTCGCGTTGACTGAGTACGTTAGAATTGTCCATTAACTCAACTGTCAATTTGGGATCGAGGTCGCTAATATAAGCTTTTTCAGCATGATATGTCGTACCGCCAGCAATTACTCCTTGTACTTTACGATCGCTAACTAGAATTTGTTCGACTGGGGTTGAGTATTCAATCTTGCCACCACCTGCGGTAATTGCTTCAACAATGACATCAACAAAATGTTTGAAATGATGTTTGGGATAGTAAGCGCCTTCTGAATAGTCCCAGACTAGAGATGTATGAGTTATTAGGGCAATTTCTTTGGGCGGAAGACCGTAATCACCACTTTGTCCTGCTAGAATTGTCTGGAGTTTGGGCGATAGTCCAACGCGATCGTAAAGATCTTGCAGCGTCCAATTTCGTTTGGAAAATAGATGCCAGTATTTAGGTAGATTTAACCAATCCGACCATTTTTGATGATACCAGCGCATCTCTCGCACCAAATTGTGAACTTCTTGATGGATTTGCTTAATCTCATCGCAGTAGCGGCTAATAGCAATGGCTTCTTCTGGAAAAGTCGTTAGCAGGCGATCGCGGAACGTTTCCCATCCCAAGGGTATTTTAAAATCAATTCCTGGGGCAATAACGCGATCGATACAGTTGGGGTCGAGACTATTTAAAGGAACTTCCCGTTCGAGATAGTTAAAAAATTGACCGATCGATCGATCTGATTGACATTGTGAAATATAGTGAACGTCAGCACAGAAGCTATATTCACCATAGTCAAACGTGTGACAACATCCACCTGGTAAGTAGTGTTTTTCTAAAACAGCCACTCGATTTCCTTGACGTGTCAAACAAGCGGCGGCGGACAGTCCTCCCAATCCCGCTCCTAAAATAACATAGTCAAAGCTTTCCATTTTAAAACCTCCTACTACGATTGCACTACGCGATCGAGCCGTAAGTAATTTGAAATTAATTAAATGCGTGAGAGTTTTTGATTCAAAAGGAGAAGATTAGACTTCTTGTTTTAAAACTAGACTAAAATTTTGAGGATTTTGTGAGGATTGAGTTTGTAAAAGACAAATTAATTTCATTCCTCTTAAAAATTTCAAAAATAATAGGGTAGGCAGGAAACAACGTTTGCTATCGCAGTTCCTACCCACCCTATTTCTGTTCCTTTAGTTACGGCGGAGTAAAAGTTTTAAAAACTCGACCTCTGGTTATTCACACCCCAAAAGCATTCGAGATTCAAAAGGAGAAGGAAAATATTAACTTACTTCAACTTTGACAGAAGTTAGACGGGCAGCGTGCCTCGCCCCCATCATTCATGTGGGGGATAAGGCAACTCGGCTCAGTGGCGAGCCGTCTTATTTTGCCGAATGGTTCTGAATATACTTTTTAATCGTTTCTCTCGATACATTTCCTGCTGTACTAACAAAATAACTGTGCGTCCAAAGACTAGGTAATTTCAATAATTCAGGAAACTCCTGTCTTAATATTCTAGAGCTTGCACCTTTAATTCGATGCACAATTTGATAAGGAGCAATCGTAGGCGGACACCCTAGAAATAAATGTATATGGTCTGGGTCTATTTCTAAAGCAATAACTACACATTCAAGCTCAGAAGCTTTCTGCCAAATAAGTTCTCTAAGTCTTTTAGCTATGTCTTCTACTAATACTTTTTTCCTTCTCTTCGGACACCAAACAAAATGGTAGTTAATTAAAGAAACTGAATGATTGTCGTGTCGATACTGTTGTCCCAAAATTGTCAACCATGTTATACTATCAACAATATTCATTGTAGCCTATCTACAGTTGTCAACACTAATGATTGTACTGGAGTGCAAACTAAAAGGTAAGGATAAGCAAGATCGCGCCCTAGACGAAGCGATTAGAACTGCTTTGTTTGTTCGCAATAAATCTGTTCGTTACTGGCTAGACAATCAAGGTGTTGGCAGAAAAGAATTGATGAGGCAGAACACTCAACTTCGCGCTGAGTTTGAATGGTGTAAAAACCTTAACTCTCATGCCTGTCAAGCTTCCGTAGACCGCGCTTGGTTTGCTATCACTAGATTTTATTCCAACTGCAAAGCTAAAATTCCTGGAAAAAAAGGGTTGCCAAAGTTTAAGAAACAAGGGAGATCTGTCGAATATAAAACATCAGGATGGAAATTGTCTGAAGACAGAAAATCCTTGAATTTTACCGATGGTTTTGCCGAGGGAAAGTTTAAATTAATCGGAACAAGAGATTTAAATTTCTATGCTATAAATCAAATCAAAAGAGTTAGAGCTGTTAAAAGAGCTGATGGCTATTACGCTCAATTTCTTATTGATGTTAAAAGAGTACTCAAGCATGAATCGACTGGAAAACCGATCGGAATAGATTTAGGTTTAGAATTTTTCTATACAGATAGTGAAGGAACTACCGTCGATAATCCTCGTTATTTAAGAAAATCAGAAAAGTCTTTAAAGCGTTATCAAAGGAGAGTATCAAGCAAGAAAAAAGGTACTAAAAATAGAAGAAAAGCTATCAATAAATTAGCCAGAAAACACCTGAAAATAAGTAGACAACGTAAAGATTTTGCAGTTAAGACGGCAAAAGCGTTAATCCAGTCTAGCGACTTGGTAGTCTATGAAGATTTGAAGGTTAAAAATTTGGTTAAAAATCACCATCTAGCCAAATCAATATCTGATGCCAGTTGGTCAATATTTGTTGAATGGCTTGAATATTTTGCCAAGATATATAATGTTCCTACTCGTGCTGTGGCTCCACATTTCACTTCACAAGATTGTTCGGGTTGTGGAAATAGGGTCAAGAAAACCTTAAGCACGAGGACTCATAAATGCAGTTGTGGTTTAAAGCTTCATCGCGACCACAATGCAGCGCTACAAATTTTGGCAAAAGGATTAAATACCGATGGGCAGTCGGGAATCAACGCTTGGGGACAGAACACCCTCTATCCAAGGCTGGAAACAGTTGTGGACAAGGTGGCTGGTTGAGCCAAGATTCCCCCGAAAATGAGTGCGGGGGAGTGTCAAAACTTTGTGTTTTTCTTCTTCGCTTTTGGGCATAGTGAGAGTGAGAATACCGTTTTTGTATTCTGCTTTGGTTTTGTCGTTTTGAACGTGGGCAGGTAAAGGAACAATTCGTTCAAGTATTTTGTCTGCAAACTAATTGCCATTGCTTGCGCTCGGATTTTTTCACTCTTCACACTTTTTTCTACTACCCTACTTATATTTTAGCTAATTGCTACAAAACAGTTTGAATAATATCCAATAATTGTTTAATAGTGTATGGCTTTGACAAAAATGCTTGCACCTCAATACCACTATCTTCTAGTAGCTTGCGGTTAGAAACGAGTCCGCTGATAGCAATAATTTTAATAGAGGGATTCATTTGTCTGAGGACGCGAATAGCGTTTAAACCACTCATCGACGGCATCTGTATATCTATCAACACCAGGGCAATTTCATCTCTGTGCTGGGCGTAGACTGAGAATGCCTCAACCCCATCACCGGCAGTAAGGACTTTGTAGTTGTAGTTGACAAGAGAGGTGTTGGTAATCTCTCGAATCGGTGCTTCATCATCCACTACCAAAATTAATTCGCCGTTTCCTCTAACTATTTCGGAGTCAGAATCGATTTGCGTTGCTGCTGTATCACTAGCTGGAAGACACACCTTAAATTGACTACCTTTGCCCAACTCGCTATATACGTTGACAAAACCACCGTGGTTTTTGACGATGCCGATCGCAGTAGCAAGCCCCAAACCCGTGCCTTTGCCGGATTCTTTGGTGGTAAAAAAGGGTTCAAAAATTCGTTCTTTAACCTCTTGTGACATACCAGATCCGGTATCCGATACGCTTATAACTACGTAATTACCAACTTTTGCCTCCAGATTCATCCCGGCATAGTTTCGATCGAAACATCTATTTTCGGCAGAAATAGTTAAAATCCCTCCATCGGGCATGGCATCGCGAGCATTTACGCACAGGTTCATCAACACCTGATATATTTGGGTGGGATCTGCCGAAACCGTCCAAAGGGATTCTTGTGTCTGTCGATCGATTTGGATTTCAATCGATTGAGGAAATGTCTCTTTGACAATCCGCTCGATTTCTGCCAACAGTTGTTGCAGTTGCAAATCGACTCGCTTCCCTTCTTCTCCCCGTGAAAACGAGAGAATTTGTTTGACTAATTCTGCGCCACGTTTGGCGTTATCTATCATGATTTTTAATAGTCGCCGATTTTGCTCGTCGAGATCGGGAAGTTTGATGGGTAGCAGTTGAGCGCACGCCAGAATTGGGGTCAAAATATTATTCATGTCATGGGAAATACCACTGGCTAAAGTGCCGAGACTCTCTAACCGTTGTGCGCGATAAAACTGAGCTTCGAGTTGTTTTTTCTCGGTCATGTCTGTATCTACCGTAAGAATAGATTTGGGATTGCCCGCTTCATCTCGCACTAATGTCATGCGACTATTGACGATCGCTTCCTTTCCAGATTTGGTGACTTTGAACAATTCTCCTTGCCACGAACCAACTTTGAGCGTAGTTTTGAAAGCTTGTTCGATCTCGGATTCAATTCCTTTGCACATAAGCTCGCTTGTCTTCCTACCAAGAGCTTCTGCTGCCGTCCAGCCGTATAGATGTTCTGCTCCAGAGTTCCAGAATAAGATTTGATTGTCTAGATCGCGGACAAAAATTGCATCAGAGGCAATGTCGAGTAAAGCCGCCTGTTCGCGTATTTTCTGTTCTGCATCTTTGCGATCGCTAATGTCGGTAACAGTCCCGAAGTATCCTGTAACCAACCCAGCTTCATTCTGGATTGTTACAGCACTACCGACTACCCAGTTCACTTTGCCCTGCGGAGTTTGAAAGCGATACTCCAAGAAAAAAGCGCCTTTGTTTCGGGCTGCACTATACCACTCTTCAAACACCCTTTCGCGATCTTCTGGATGGAGCGCAGCTACCCAACCTTTTCCGATTGCTCGATCTAGAGAAAGCCCCGTCAATTCTGACCATTTATCATTAACAAATAAACAGTCTCCTTGCGAATCGGTTTGAAAAATACCGACAGGCGCATGAGTTACCAGGATGCGGAATTTTGCTTCGTTTTCGCGCAATGTCATTTCCATCTGTTTGCGATCGCTAATGTCTTTGAGAAAGCAATAATGCCCAGTCATTCGCTTTTGTCGATCGTAACTAGTAACCATGACTAGTTGCTTGTAAAAGATGGAGCCGTCTTTGCGGATACCCCTAGTCTCAGCTTCCACTTTGCCATTACTCAACATGTGTTGATAAGCAGCCATCATCATGTCGATGTCTTCGGGATGGACTGTTGGCTGCCATGCCATGCCGACCATTTCTTCAGGTTTGTAACCGACTGCGTTGGCATAAGCTTGGTTTACCATCAGATAACGTCCTCGCTCGTCTAGCTGCGAAATTCCCTCCACTGCATGGCTCAAGGCATTACTCATTTTTTTGAGTTCATCTTCTGCCCGTTTGCGTTCTTCAAGTTCGTTTTGTAACTGCTCTACCAGCATCGCTTGCTGAACGGCTATTCCTAATTGCATTGCCAATTGTCTGAGCAGATCGATTTCCAATGGTTGCCACTGTCGGGGCGACACACAATGATGGGCAATTAGTAACCCCCATAAATTTTCCTCTTGTAAAATGGGTACGACTAGATTTGCCCTAACTTGAAACTTAGCTAGCAGTTCGATATGGCATCGATCGATCTCTGCGGTATGAATATCTGTTTTTGCCGTAACGCACCTCTGCCGAAATGGTTCGATATAGCTTTGAGCAAAGCAAGGATCGTAGATGTTTGTTGACAGCATCGGAGTCCATCCAGAACCGACAGACTCAGCCACCACAGAGCCGATCCAATCAGGATCGAAACGGAAAATAATAACTCGATCGGTGTCCAAAAACCGCCGTACTTCTTCGACTGTTTTGGTGAGAATTTTGTCGAGCATCAGCGATTTTTGTATACGCTGGGTAATTTCCATTACTAAGCGCTGTCGTTCTGTTTCTTGCTGCAAACGCGCATTTACTTCAACTATCTCCCTCGTGCGTTCTCGGACTCTATTTTCTAGTTCTTCGCGAGCTTGTTGCAGTTCTACTTTTATCTGCCTGGATTGGTTTAGCGCACCTTGCCGTTCGATCGTATATTGAATAGCAAGACGGAGGCTGTCTGGTGTTAAATTTTTTTTGACTAGATATTCAGCCGCACCGCTTTTGATTGCTTGTGCTGCTATTTGTTCGTCGCCCTGACCAGTTAACATTATGACTGGCAAGTTTGTTCGATCGAACTGAGTTTTTAATTCACCCAAAAACTCGAGTCCATCCAGATCTGGCAGCAAATAATCCAACAAAATTACGTCGGGAAACTGCTGTTGACACAATAAAAGTCCCTCATGCCCAGTCTCTGCTTCTAAAATTCTGTAGGCGTGTTGCTTATCTCGCATTAAATAGCGACGATAAGTTATTCGATCTTCTAAAGAATCATCGACAAGCAAAACTGTCTGCATAACGGCGATCATATCTTTTCTCCGAATTTCACTAAGAAGAGCGAGAAATTCAATATCAACCCTCTAACCGAAGTCAACATTCGTAAAATTTGCTTTTCGATCGGGTATTTTTCCGCTTTTTCCTACAATATAGAGGATATTACTTTGTACATTTAACTATCTTTAAATAATTGATATAAGTTTATTTGGCTTGAAAAAAAAATACATCTAGACTAGGGAGTAGAGACGTGTCGCCGACACTTCACGACAAGGAATAAGACGCGATCGAATTATTTTTGTACTAGTCTTACGATCTTCCCTAGTTATTCTCGAATTATTTTTACCTTTTATTCGATCTCAATAAATAAGGAGCGAATAATGCAAACCCTAGACCAAAAAAAAGCAGAAGCTTTTGCCGAACGAATGCTAGACATACTCAACAGTGGCGCGATCGTGTTGATGATTTCGATCGGACACCGCACGGGATTGTTCGATCGTTTAGCGAATCTGCAACCCTCCACCAGTCAACAAATTGCCGATGCCGCAGGATTGAACGAACGATACGTGCGAGAGTGGTTAGGCGCGATGGTAACAGGTCGATTTGTAGACTATGATGCGATCGCAAATACCTATTACTTGCCACCGGAACATGCTGCCTTCCTGACACGAACTGCCAGTCCCAACAATATGGCAGTAACCGCGCAATTTATTCCTTTATTAGCAACGATTGAAGATCGGGCGATCGACTGTTTTTACAACGGTGGGGGTATTCCCTATTCTGCTTACCCGCGATTTCATCAAGTCATGGCAGAAGAGAGTGGACAAACTGTAGTAGCTGCATTAGAAGAAGCGATTCTTCCCCTAATTCCTGGTTTAATTGAATCCCTAGAAAAGGGCATCGATGTGCTAGATGTAGGATGTGGAAGTGGTTACGCGATCGCTCAACTCGCGCAGCGATTTCCTAACAGTCGTTTTACAGGCTATGATTTTTCTGAAGAGGCGATCGCAAAGGCTCGATCGTTCGCTGTCGATCGAGGACTTCTCAACATCCAATTTCAAGTCAAAGATGCCGCCAAACTCGACGAAATAGAGCAATACGATTTAATTTGTACCTTTGATGCCATTCACGACCAAGCCAAACCCGATCTTGTCTTGCGCGACATTTACCAAGCTTTGCGTTCTGATGGTGTCTACCTGATGCAGGACATTCGTTCTTCCAGTAATGTTGGCGGCAATCTCGGTCATCCGATCGCACCTTTACTCTACACGATTTCTTGCTTACATTGTATGACCGTATCACTCTCTTCTGGTGGCATGGGTTTGGGGGCGATGTGGGGAGAAGAAAAAGCACTGGAAATGCTTACTGAAGCAGGGTTTACTAGCGCCCAAATCCATCGTCTCGACCACGATTTCATGAATAACTATTACATCGTCAGGAAGAACTAGAAAATTCACCATGTGCCAAATCTGTGCATTAGCATTGCGTCATTCGAGATTAGACAAACAAAATTCGCAACTGCTTAATCCTAGACCGCTGTCTGTTTTAGTAACGCTCAACCCACAACCCAAAAAAGTTAAACAAAAACAGGAAGTACCCAGCGCTGAATAATGCGCGATCTACTTAAATTTGAAACGAGCGATCGCATTAATTCAGAGTAACGCAACTGTATATTAGTCTTGGCGAAATTATTGTTGTCTTGACTCAATCACACGATTGAAAATTTAAATTCATGCCAGAACCAAGTCCAATTAGCTCTATATTTCAATGAATTTAATTGGACTTTTTTGACTTTAATAGTTAGAAGAATTCGAGCGAAGAACTGTAACTATAACCAGACAATATTTTAGTTTTAACATTTAAATCTTTCTATGTTTTTTTTTATTAAAACATTAAAATACTCAAAACTTATGAACATCTCAAAAGTAAATTCGATTGCTACTCGAGCGAATCAATTTTATTATTAAAAATCTTATTCCCTACTCCCTATCAAAAAGTAATAACACTACGAATTGATTCACCTTTATGCATTAGATCGAAAGCATCATTTATCTTGTCTAAAGGCATGACGTGAGTAATCATATCGTCAATGTTAATTTTTCCTTCCATATACCAATCGACAATTTTAGGAACGTCAGTACGTCCTCTAGCGCCACCAAAAGCGCTACCCTTCCAAACTCTTCCCGTGACTAATTGAAACGGACGAGTACTAATTTCTTGTCCCGCACCAGCAACGCCGATAATCGTAGAAACGCCCCAACCCTTGTGACAGCATTCCAAAGCTTGACGCATCACATTAACATTACCAATGCATTCAAAACTGTAATCGGCACCACCATCGGTTAAATCTACTAAATAAGTTACTAACTCGCCATCTAGTTCGCTAGGATTGACAAAATGAGTCATGCCAAACTTTTCGGCAAGACTGCGTTTGGCAGGATTGAGATCGACACCAATAATTTTGTCTGCGCCCACTAGCTTCGCGCCTTGAATCACATTCAAACCAATACCACCCAAACCAAAAACAACTACACTAGAACCTGGTTCGACTTTGGCGGTGTTAACGACAGCACCTATCCCCGTAGTCACGCCGCAACCAATGTAACAAACCTTGTCAAAAGGCGCATCTTCTCTAATTTTTGCCAAAGAAATTTCTGGCAAGACTGTATAGTTGGCAAAAGTAGAAGTTCCCATGTAGTGATACAGTTTGTCTCCTCGCACGGAAAAGCGACTGCTACCGTCAGGCATTAATCCTTTTCCTTGAGTCACCCGAATCGCTTGACAAAGATTGGTCTTTCTACTCAAACAAAATTTACACTGACGGCATTCGGGAACGTAAAGAGGAATAACATGGTCTCCCTCTTTGAGGCTGGTTACTCCTTCTCCTACCTCAACGACAATACCCGCGCCTTCATGACCGAGTATAGCTGGAAAAAGCCCCTCCGGATCGGCACCAGAAAGAGTGTAAGCATCTGTATGACACACACCAGTAGCTTTGATTTCTACCAAAACTTCCCCCGCTTTGGGTGCTTCTAATTCTACAGTCTCGATACTGAGAGGTTTACCTGGTTCAAAAGCTACTGCTGCTTTAACTTTCATAATTTTTTTTTAATATTTTTTTTCTGCGTGTTTACCGTATCGTATAATTTTTAAATCTAAAATTTAATTAAACTTCTGGTTGTTTTTTCTCAGGTCATCTCTTGAAAACACTTTCAAACGATCGCCTTCGCTCGTTTTTCCAATTTACCAAAATAAAGTAATTGACTTTTGAGAAAATACATGATATTTGGATATGTATACGATCGATATTTGTATGCTGCCGAGCCAAAATTTCGGAAAAACAATTCCCATTCGCAAGATCGAACCAACAGACATTTCAAGCTTGATCCCCAGACCTGGTTGGGGTAAAGTGGCGATTTTGTTCGAGATGGATTTGTAGCAGCCATTAAGGCATTGAGAAAAAGAAATGAAAATTGGCTTCGATCGACTACCAAACTAGGCGATCGAACCAGAAGAATATAATTTAAGTAAATTCGGTAAAAAATGATTTTACTGAAGAAACTAAAATTTTTCAACGCTCGCTCTACAGTATTGAATTCAAAATAGATATTTGGAATTGCTTTAAAACAGATTTAATTCTTTTGGCAAGCACTCCAACACTCAATACTTATTAAATCGATCTTATTAATTTATTAATTTAGTCACAAAGCTAAAGGAGAGGCTGGAAATCTTATTTTTACCAGCAATTTGTATGAGTATTACCGAGCTATTAAACGCTAGCGAACTTTTAGAATTACGTGAAGAAGGACAACGAAATTTTAAAGGAATTAAATTGGTTAAAGCAAACTTCCGTAAAGCCAATTTAACTGCCACTAACTTAAGTCAAACAAACCTTGTCAAAGCTAATTTAACTGATACGATCGCCATTAACGCTAATTTTAGCTTCGCTAATTTAAGCAAAAGTAATTTATCTAAAATAAAAGCGATCGAAGCAAATTTTTGTCAAGCAAACTTAAGCGAAGCGATCGCCAAAAAAGCCGATTTAACTGGTGCGATTTTCAGCAGTGCTAAATGTTATAAAACCGATTTTTCTCATGCCATTTTGATAGGATGCAGTTTTGTTAAAACTGAATTAATCAAAGCAACACTAAAAGCAGCCAATCTAACTGGTGCGACTTTGACAGGTGCAGTTTTAGAAAAAGCTAATTTGAGCGAAGCCAATCTGACAAGAGCAATCTTGAGCGAAACTAATTTGAGCGAAGCAAACTTAGGTAAAGCTAGTTTTATTCGCGCTTTTTTGCATCGAGTCAATCTTAAGAATGCTAATTTGCAAGGAGCAAACTTAAGTTTGGCAGATTTGCGCGGTGCAAATCTGCACGGTGCTAACCTAAAAGGAGCAAATTTAGAAGGCGCAAATCTTAAAGGAGTCGATCTAACGGGAGCCAATTTAAGCGAAGCTAATCTTGAAGGTGCAGAATTAAGCGATGCTAACATGCAACAGGTCAAATTAACTCGCACTAACTTAAGAGGGACTAATTTACTTAGAGCAAATTTGGGTAAAGCGAATTTGCTGGGAGCTAACTTATGTAAAGCTGGTTTGTTGTTTAGCGATTTAACAGAAGCAAATTTGCGAGGAGCAAATTTGAGAGGAGCAAATTTAATTGGAGCTAATTTGTCGCAAACCAATTTACTCGAAGTTTTATTGGAACAAACAATTATGCCAAATGGCAGTCAATTTCAATAATATTGTGCTACATTAATAGATTCTAGGTCAGTCAAAAACCAAATTATTATTTAAAGACTTCGTAAAGAGTCTTGATAAGGATTTGTGCCTATGCTATACCTAGTATTTTAAAGCAAAAAATAGCATGGAGTAAATTAACGAGAATGAACAAAGTGGGAACTCATCTGGTTGTGGAAGCTTGGGAAGCACCATCAGAATTCCTAAACGATCCTGAGAGAATACGTCGTGCCATGATCGAAGCGATCGCAGCCGGAGAAGCAACCCTGATAGATATGTGCGTGCATCAGTTTAGTCCTCACGGAGTTACCGCAACAGCAACTTTAGCAGAATCTCACATCGCGATCCATACTTGGCCAGAATACGGTTATTTTGCTGCCGATTTGTTTTTCTGTGGAAAAGGACAACCGAAAGTAGCGATCGAAGTTCTGAAAAATGCGCTTCAAGCACAAAAGGTAAAAATGCAAGAGATCGATCGCGGTTTTCCGATTGATGAAGATCTTAAGAAACGTCTGGAAGCTTCTATTTCTGCCTAATTAAATACAGAAATAATAAGCTCAAAGCTCGATCTATATTAAAATTAATGCTCGATCGATCTGTCATTAAGATTGTTTTCATTATCATCCTCAGTCTTCTGCCGTCATTAATTTGGTGGATCGTATCGCCATCATTAAAGCAAAGATGGCAATCCAGACTGAGGCGTACTCGTCTGATGACAGCCTATAACGATCGAGTTGACTTATTAACGAGCTATCAGAGTAGCGAAATTGAATTCGATCGCTACTTTGTTGGTAATGTCAATTGCCGCTTTAACGCTCATTCTCCCTACATTCGCTGTGCGGTAAATCCTAGCGGCCCTTGTGAAGATTGTTCCCATTACGAAAAAAGGGAATAGGAAGCAGGTGGTATTATGTGTTTTTCGATAAATAATCCAATCCCATAAAAATGGCGGCTATGCTTCCAGCGACACAAATTTCGCCAGCCAAAATTTTTGCTTTAACCTGTTGAATTGGAATTAAAATTACTTCGATATCTTCAGTGACATCCAATTTTTGCTGACTAGAAAGAGATACGCCTTCAGCCAGAAAAAGATGAATTTTATTACTATCTTTAACGGGATTATCGTAAAGAGTCGCAATTTTAGCTTTCTCGACTCTGTTGCCCCTTGTGGTAACGAAGTTCAGCGTCGGGACGGGGCGTTTGAACACATGAGGAAACCTCAGATGTCAGCCCCTCATGAGAGTTGAGGCAGGGTATTGTGTTCTGCCCCCAAAAGCTGTATAGTGCGTTTATACGGGTTCGCCCGCAATATGTTACAAGGAAGTAACTCATCCTACTTTTTGTTCGTCGGGAAAAATATCGCCCTTCGTGCTTCTTGCGTTCTGAGGAAACCTCAGAACTAAGCACTCACAAGTGTAATGGTGACGCGACAAGCATTGTGAAACAGAGTCCTTACTAAAAAAATAATTCAATCAGTCTACGGTGGGACGCATCGAAGACGTAAAACAAGCCGCCTGAAAGAGGGGTTCTGATCGGGGACAATGTGCTTCTTGTCCATTGTCTAGACGTGACCCGTTAATACGCAGGAACTTCCCTATGCCAGGGTAGCAAGGACGCTATCTGTAAGGTGGGAAGCCCGCACCGTACCGCAAGGTCGGTGTCGGGAGTAACGTCACTAAGATAAGTAGCAACGTATCCTGTCTCTTCTTCTAGTTCTCGACGTGCCGCTTCCAAGCAATTTTCTCGATCGGGGTTGAAAGTTCCCGCAGGAAGCTCTATTAAAATTTGTTCTACGCCATGACGGTACTGACACACGAAAACTATTTCTTGCTCTTGGGTAATTGGTAAAATTAAAGCAATGTCGGGTCTAAGATGGACCAAATAATCGTCAATAATTTTTCCATTTGATAGTTCGACTCGGTCTTGTCTAACTCGACACCATTGATTATCTAAAACTAAATTCGATTGAAGAATCTTCCAACAAGCTAATTGATTCATAACATTTTAATTATCAATTGTTCGTAAATATAAAAAACAAGTCAGAAAATACTTTCTAACTTGTTTTTTAAGAAAATGAAGCGATACAACTCATCGATCGCAAAGCTTGTATGTAAAAATGTCCAGCTTTTTGATTGTTGGATAAATAGTTAATGGAATGAAAACATTTTAAAAAATATTTGTCACGGTGCAGTTATTAGCAGACAAGCCTTTTTGATTTGACTACTGAAGTTTTGAAAGCGTTTCGATAAAATTATGCTTTGTCAAAATTTCTACAATTAACAAAGAAGTAAAACCAATCATTGCCAAACGACCGTTAAGAAGTTCTGCATATTCTGTAAAGCCCATGCGAGGATTTTCTTGTACGTACATTTTGGGTTCGACAGCAAAGTTGTTCATTTTGCCTTGGTCGTCAACAATCGAGCCTCTATAAGTCATTTTTAAATTTCCTTTTCGATCTAATTTTGCTTTCTTTACAAAAGGTAACAAAATAATGAAGTTATGTAAAGGTTGTTGTTAAAAATTTGGTAGAAGCGACAAAAAAATAAATAGCGCTCGAAATCTAGCTCGATAAAATTAGTTACAATTCTGAATGTGAAAAACAAACTAGACTAACCATCTGCCGATCGCGCACCTTTCTTTTACTCCCGCTCTTAGGAGTACCTCAAAACATGGCTCGCCAACGTATTAAATCAGACCTTCCTACTAAAATTTGCCCCGTATGTGGATTGCCGTTTACTTGGCGCAAAAAATGGGCAAAATCTTGGGACGAGGTTAAATACTGTTCGGAAAGATGTCGTCGTAGGCGATCGAGATTGCAAGCCGATTGCTGCTAAAAAAGCGATAATGTTTCAGAAATTTCTTAAATAAATTTATTTCTGTGGTGTTTGAAGCAAACGAAAAAAACTTAACTCCTGTTGCACTAGCGATTTTATTTCGAGAAGGACGTTTTTTGATGCAACTAAGAGACAACATTCCTAACATAGCCTATCCAGGTCATTGGGGGCTGTTTGGCGGTCATCTTGAATCTGAAGAAACTCCAGAAATAGGATTAGAAAGAGAATTATTTGAAGAAATTAATTTTATTCCAGAAACATTTGCACCATTTCGCTCTTTTGCAGACGAGCGAATATTTCGATACGTATATTATGCTCGATTGAGTGTTCCTGTAGAAAAATTAATACTCAACGAAGGCTGGGATCTCGATTTGCTGGGTTTAGACGATATTCGACGTGGCAATTTATATTCGCATCAAGCACAGGCTAGTAAACCTTTGGGTGCTATTCACCAAAAAATTTTGCTCGACTTTTTAGCAACTGGGATAGATTATAGTTAATTACCGTTTTTTGGTTGCCATTTGCGATCGAGATAGTCGCGTATTTCAAAAAAGTCGTTCCAGGGAATGTAAGGTTTATTTTCTGCTTCTAAATAATCGATTAGGCGATCGCGAGCAAAAACCAAATCTGCTTGTAGTGCCATATTAATATCAGTAACTGAGTCGCCAATAGCAATTTTTTGTGTGGCGACATATTGTTCCATGACTTGGACTTTAGCGACTAATTCGGTATCTCCTTCAAAATCGGAATGAACTTTTAAGCGATCGCCATTGGGATCGATATCTAAGGCATAAATTGAAGCGACTTTTTCGATTAATTGGTGGCGATCGAGAACAGTTTCTACCATATCGCGCAAACCGCCTGAAATAACGATAAAGGGTATGCCGCAGTCGTTGAGGAAATCGATTAATTCTCTCAGTCCAGGGCGAACGGGTTTAGTTGCTGCATACTCAATAATCTCAGCATAGCGTTTGGAAGGAATAGATTCTAACAGTTGTCTGACTCCTTCTCTAAGAGTCAATTTGCGAGAATACATTTCGGGCATTAATTGCGCCGATAATTCTGGTGCAAATTCTTTGAGCATTCCTGCAAAAGTTTCGATCGCGGTGATAGTACCATCGAAGTCGCAAAATACTATTTTTTGAGGTTTATTTTGAGGCGATTTCATAAAAAAAAGCAAGACAGTCTCAGCCTATCCTACTGACAACTTTTTAATTGTCTCATTTTTATTGATTTTTGGATTATTAACTCAAAAATAAGATGGGCGAAGTTTTAAACAATAAGATGGGCGAAGCCCATCCTACGTTTAGATTTCGTCTGTTGCCAACATCTGAATTAGACGGGGTACGCCAGGATCGAAACCAGCTAAATCCCAAGATAGAGGATCTTGAGGATCTACTAAACTAATGTTATATGGCGCAAGAGTTACATATACTGCTTTGATGTCAGGGTTAACTTTTTGACGATACTGAGCTAGAGCTTGAGTTGGATGTTTATAACCAGCCCAACTTTCGTTGTCAGTCCAAAAGCAAATTACATCTGCTTTGAACTTGTTTTTAATCATCCAGTCATAAGCAACAGAAGCATCAGTTCCACCAAAGTTTTGATTTTTGGCTTTTTTAAGTGCCGAACCGAACGAATCGTTTTTGGTGATACCCAAGTCGCGGAAATCGTTAGCAAAGCCTCGAATTACATAATTTTTTTCAGCTTTTGCCGTTACCAATGCCATCGCCGTAGCAATTTCGCAACAGCTCAATCCGACTGAATTAACAACACCACAAGACATCGAACTAGAAACATCGACAGCGTGCATAAACACTTTGTTAGTAGGACAGACAACATCAAAGGCAAGTTCGACTGCTTTTTCTAAGATGTCTGTAATTCTTGAAATTGGAATCCAAGTTTTTTGAGAACGTCCAATGCTTCCACCAGATTGATATGTCTTTAAAGCTTTAAGAACATCGATCGGATGGATTCGTCCGCGACGCAAATAATTTTTGTCGTTTAATACCGCTTCAACGCGATCGAGATTTTTTTTCGCCTTTACTATGGATGCCGAAGACTTATTTGAGGTATCCTCAGATTTGGCATCCTCTTGTAGTACGCCCAATTGAGTCAAAGAACCCAAATTACGCAACATCGCACCGATCGGCATTTCATCAAACAACAATTGCCATGCTTCTCGATCCATTCTGCCTACAGGTGCAGCCATTTCATGAGTAAGCCTACCTTTGGCGATCGCTTCGTGGGTTTTATCTGGATTGCGTTTGAGCCATTCATACCACCAAATTTGAGCTAAGGCATCGCTGGGAATTTCTGAAGGTAATTCCGACCAACCTTTAGTTACCCAGTTATACAACAAGTTATGGTCTTCTGTGGGTGGGGTTGGGTGAAACAAGCGCAAAGCATCTCGATGTTGAAAGCCATGGCGTTGTTGATATTTCAGCAATTGATAAGCCAAAGCTTTGACATCTTCTTTAGCTAGCCAAGTCTTACCAACTTCCCGAATTACTTTACCAAAACCGCGCAAAGATTTGGTGTAACTCAACCATTCATAAAAATGACTAGCAGTACGTACGACTTGAGAAAAAATTTCCATGAAAGCGCGTTTTGCTTCTGGTGTTTCTCCCATCGACAACAACACTAAAGCTAAAATCGGCGCACTATTATTAATAGAACGTCCATCACTAGCATAGATAATTTCTTCAGCTACACGGCTTGCATCTTCTGCAACAGCTCGTTTGATGGTTTCAACAAAATCCCCTGTTAATTCGTTTTTGTTTGCATAGTAAGTGCTTTGAGCCGTACCAATTAACAGACAGCGTCGCAGCATCTTCCAAATGCCAGCATCAAACATATATCCACCCGATCGCCCTTGAATCATTTCTGATTCTCGTCCGGGAATGGGTTGGTTTTGGGACGTATGATTAGATTTGTTGGTAAAAAATTGATAATTCATGGGATTAAATACAGCCCTTTAAGGCAAATCATCATTTATTTATCGGTTTGGTTTATGATTAACCGATAAAGGTGCAGGACAGGATTCGAACCTGTTTCCTCCCGATTATGAGTCGATAATCCTCAATTCTTCGGTCTTTACAGACAAGTTACGAACAAGGATATTTTTGGTGTTCTAACCATTGAACTACCTGCACCATATCGAGCGTATAAGTAAATTTTGGTGTAGTGGAGCAGGCTTCGAACCTGCGTTTTTCAGCATGTTTCAACTGAATGTTCTAGGCCGATAATCCTCAATCTTTCGGTCTTTACAGACAAGTTAGCGACTAAGGTTTTTTGTCTGAACTACCCACCACAAGAAGTTTTCAAAATCTCAATCGATTTTTAATTTGATTTGGGGCGCGGAACAGGATTCGAACCTGTGAATACTCGAACCTAAATCGATAACCCTCATTCTTCAGCCCTTACGGACAAGATGCGAACAAGGATATAAGTGCCTTACCGCTTGGCTACCCGCGCCAGATTTAATTTATATTACTTTTATACTACAAAATGAAAATTGTTGTCAAGTGATTTTTTTCGATCGCGAATAAATTAAGCTAACGGGGCGAGCAGGAATCGAACCTGCAAATGACGGAAGTAACGACGATCCTCATTTTTCAGCCCCATTGGGACAAATTTATCTTTCTCTGGCAGAAGACCCCCACGAGAGAGTGGCGGATCGAGATGCCAGTCAGGGTTTAGCGAGATAAAGTCTCTAATTTTAAATATATTTTACAATCCAAGGTTTGTTTTTGTAAAACATATCTAATATAATTGAAATATCAACATTAACTCTTGTGTTGAAATGCTCAATCTTACCTACAACTACAAATTAGAACCAACTCAAAAACAAATAGAAATAATTGAACATAATTTAAATGTTTGTAAGTCTGTTTGGAATCACGCTCTTTACGTGCGTAAACTTTGGTATAACAGCCGCAGTTGTCAGATAGATCGATGTTCAATAGTGCATGAACATATTGTCAAACCTTTTGAATATCCTAATTATCATACTCAATCTGCCGAGCTAACTAAAGCTAAGAAAACAAATGTTTTTCTAAACTCTGGCAACGCTCAAGCTATGCAACAAACATTGCGTAAATTAGATAGAGCATTTAACGATATGAAATCTAAAAAGATGGGCTTTCCTAGGTATAAAAAGAAATTAAAATCTTTTCACTTAATAGGCAACCTTTCAATTAAAGATGATTATATTGTTATGCCATTGTTAAAAAAGATTAAGTTGAGAAAATCTAGAAATATTCCAGAAGGATTTAAGATTAAGCAAATACAAATCATTAAAAAAGCATCAGGTTATTATGCTAATTTAATGATTGAATTAGATGTTAATGTTGTTCAACCTATTCCTCATGGTCATGCAATAGGTATTGATGTAGGCATTAGATCGATGTTGGCTACATCAGATGGTTTAATACTTTCAAGACCTAAATTTTTAGATAAAGCACTGCGTAAGATTAAATTACTACAAAGAAAGCTTAAAAAGAAAACAATAGGTTCGACTTCGTGGAAAAAATTACAACATCGAATAGCTTTATTACATGAAGCAGTAGCAAACAAAAGAAAAGACTATCATTTCAAATTAGCTCATCGGTTAAGCGAAGGAGTAGGAATGATATTTGTTGAAGACATAAATTTTGTATCTTGGAGTAAAGGCTTATTTGGTAAGCAGTCTCTAGATATGGGATTGGGTCAATTTTTCGACATATTAAAGTATGTATGTTCGATAACAGACACATATTTTAAGAAGGTAGATAAAAACTACACTTCGCAGATCTGCCCTAATTGTGGAACTCATACAGGTAAAAAAGAATTAAATGTACGCGTACATAGTTGCCCTGAATGTGGGTACTCGCGTGATAGAGATGTAGCTGCTGCCGAAGTAATCAGAAATAGAGGATTAGACAATACCGCGGTCGGTGCGCCCGTGATTAAACAGCCCAGTAATAAGGAGCGCATATCTGAGGTCTCCTCAGATATGCCATTGCGCTCCGTGGCGTTCTAGCGGGGGCTTTTGCCTAGCTAAGAGTCTATATGGGAATCCCCCGACTCTGTCGGCGGGAGGTTCAAAAACAAGAACAATCCGTTGCCTTACCACTTGGCTACCGCCCCTATGTAGTATATATATTACTGACACATTAGGTAAGATGGGCTTTGCCCATCCTACGCCGTTTATCTGACATACAAGCATTTCTTATTTTTATCTTTGACGTGGCTATTAAGTGGTTTGCTATCTTGAGTCATTTTGTCGCTTGTGTTCTTCTAAAGCTATGTATAGAAAACATTTCGATCGAGCGATCGCGCCAGATAGCTTAGCAAAAATTCTCACTCGCTTGGAATTTAGAATTGTTCGTTATGGTTATCGAAAAGGATTCGCAAGCGCGATCGCTAGATGAATAATTAATACTCGATATCTTGTACTTGAAAGTTCTGTCAAGTTATTTTTACAAGCAGTTACAATTCTTTCTTTGTGTCTATTGTGTTGCGGTAACGAAAAATAAGGCTTGTAGAGGTATTTTCTAAAAATAGACACACGAATCCCACAAACTTCTTTCTTATCGTACTAAAACCCTAATGATTTCGTCAAGATCTTCAAAATTTTTGGTACGATTTTTGGTCATTACAGCGTATGAATTTATATTAAGACAAAACTTTGATTAAAATTTTAAAACTAAAAACCAAAAACTAAAAGTTTAGATTATTTGCGGTCGTCGATCGCAAACTCATCAAACTTAACTACTTCTGAATCTGGTTTACGAGTATCGAAACGATAACTACTAATCGTTCCCGTTTTCGTGTCTAAGATGCTGAAAACGGTGATGTCATTACTAGAAATATAAGCTTGTGGTTGTCCCTTTTCATCTGATAAAGGTGCGATCGTGGGTACAATTGGTTCTAGACCGTTAGGATCGCCAACTTCTTTGTAATTAGAAAGATTCAAATTAACATCGTTTGTCGGTATGGGACGTTTTTTATCTTTTAAATAAGCACCATAGCTATTGCCAACATTAGAAGTTTCTAAAAAATTCATGCCGCTAGGACTGACAAAACGATTCCAAAGATGGGAATGTCCGTAGAAGACTAAGTTTACTCCTGCTGATTCTAAAAGAGGAATGAGATCGCGAATAATGTAGTCGTCGGCGATCGGATATTCGTAAAAAACTGATTTTACTTTTCCATCTGGTGTTGTTTGAATTTTGGGTACGGGATCGGTGAAAGCTGGAACGATGTTATCGCCTAAAGTATGAGGTGGGTGGTGAAACATGACGATTTTATATTTAGCATTTTTGAATGCTTCGCTATTTAATTCTGTTTGCAACCAATCATACTGAGAACTACCTTTACGAATATCGCCTAAAATAATTTGTCCGTAACCCCATTTTTCTTTTGAATTTAAATCTTCTTCTCTTTCTCGATATCTACCTTTGGTATCGGGAGTAAGACTATACGATCGCCAAATATTAGTTACATAAAGAGTTATTAAACGAATGTCACCAAAAGATTCAGCATAATATTCCTTGCCACCGCCATCGCTTTCGGGAAGAGTAAGAATTTCTTGATAGCTATTAGTATTGAACGAGTTATCTCGAATCCAATTTTCTTTAATTTGTGGGTCGTTGTTAGGATTAATTTGTCGATCGGATTGTTGGTAATATTTTGTAGCGATCGCGACGGGATGAGCATCTTCAAATTGTTCTTTTAAGGTTTTATTACTAAATCTTCCCATCACTTCATGATTGCCGATCGCTGCAAATAGAGGTGCATTTTGAATCAATTCAGCACCTTTATAGACAGTTTTAATTCCCTCTTTTTCTAGAGTATAGTTAGCACGCCCTTGTAGACAGGGAAAAAAAGCACCGCCACGACTATCATCAAACCATTCCGAAGCGCGATCGGGAGCATTAATTAAATCTCCTGCTACAAAAACTGCATCAATTTTATCGATCGTTTCTCCAACTTTTTGTAAATTTGCCGCTACCATGGGCATCAATTGATGGTCTGAAGTTAAAAGAATTTTCAAAGAAGTTCCAGATTGTGGTTTTGCAGCTAAATTAAAAATTTTGCTTTCAATTTTTTCTCGTCCATCTTGACTGACAACTTTGTAAGGGTAAGTTTTACTCGAACTTAACCCACTAACAACAGCTTCATGTCGCCAAATATTTCTTGGTGTTAGTTTGTCGTAGGTAGGGTTTATTTTTGAATCTTTGTCTTCACTGACGCGACTGAGTTTTGTAGTATTGGCGATCGATACGCGCTCGAATTTCTCACCATAAATAACTTTGTGTTCCGAACCAATAAACTCAGTAAACCAAACCACATTTACTGAATCTTCTGTAGGTAATTGTAGAAAAGGATCTGTCAGTAAAGTAGATGTGGCGTTCATAAGAGTTGGTAAGTTGCTAGCTACTATTGTTGATGGTAAAAAACTAAATATTAAAAATATACTAATGCCAAAAATTATCCAACTAATAACTTTCATTTAAGTTTTTGATATTGTTGTCGATCGATACAATTGTGGAAAATTTTTAATGTTTTTAGCGGCATGTTAATGTATTTTACTAAACCGTTACTTATTAAAAATTATTTATGAGCGAACGTGATTTTAAATCAAAAGAACCATTAAGAGATAACCACAAATCGAATAACTTTTTACCTGGTATAGCTATCGGCGTACTTTCAACTTTGGTTTTAGTTATGGGTGGGTATATTGCTTATCAATTTTTTAACAACCAAAAACCGCAAACGGCTGCCAAACCCAATGAACCTACTTCCATTGCCAATAATACTTCTCAAACAACTTTAAACAATGGTAATACAGCAAGTTTACCAACACAGCCTAATTTTACAGACTCGAATATAGAGACTACAAATTCTTCTATTGCGATCGCTACTCAAGAAATTCAGCCAGGACAATACGTACAACCTGCCTTTGTTAATAAAGCTGAAGTTGAATTATTGAAAGTCAATTTAATTAATGATTAATATTTTCCCGTAAATACTTTTAATGCTTGTCCTGTCATATAAACTTTTTGGTCTAATTCCGACCATTCGATCGTCAGACAACCGCCAGGAAGTTCGACAGTACAGAGGCGATCGCAAAGATTATTTAATACACCTGCGACGACAGAAGCACATGCACCAGTGCCGCAAGCGAGGGTAATCCCTGCGCCTCTTTCCCAGACTCTCATTTTAATGTAGTCTCTGCTGACTACTTCAATAAATTCTGTATTGGTGCGTTGGGGAAAAACGGGATGAATTTCAAATTGAGTACCGATGCTTTTAAGATCGATCGCCCAAACATCATCAACAAAAGTAATACAGTGAGGATTGCCCATACTAACGCAGGTAACCAACCAAGATTTTCCCGCTACATTTAGTTTTTGGTTAATTACTTTTTCTTCGCCAGCAGTAATTAGAGTAGGAATTTGGGCCGCAATTAATTTTGGCATGCCCATATCTACCTTTACCTGTCCATTTCCTTTTAAAACAGGAACGATCGTGCCAGCCAGGGTATGAATGCGATAAGATGTATTGACTGCTTTGTTGCCTTCTAAGTCAGCGATGAACTCAGCTAAACAGCGAATGCCATTACCGCACATTTCTGGCTCAGAACCATCGGAATTATAGATTCGCATCGTGTAGTCTGTGTCATCTTGTCCTGGGAGTGCGAAAATCACACCATCAGCGCCGATCCCAAAATGGCGATCGCACATTTTAACGGCTTTTTCTGGGGCGATCGCAGGTTCTTGAGAGTGACGGTTGTCAATCAAAATAAAATCGTTACCGAGTCCCTGATATTTACTAAACTCAATAGTCATTAAAAATTTCCCTCAAAAAAACAGTCGAGCGTAGCAATCTGAGTTATTTTAATTTAGCCAATCGTAAATACAAATAAGATCTAAATTATGAGCGAGTTTAATACTGGTTTACCCAGTGTACGTCAAATTCAAACTTTAATTAAAGACCAACAAGAAGTCGAATTAAAATTGATCACTGACGATATCATTGTTGGTAAAGTTATCTGGCAAGATGAAAATTGTTTGTGTCTTCTCGATCATTACGAAAAATCAATGTTGATTTGGAGACATGCACTGGTTTTCATTAAGCCGAAATCTTGATCTAATTAGGGGTTTTACTACCCCTTTAGTCTAAACTTTAGTATGTTTCTGTTGCCTGTTACCTCTCTCCACCAATAAATTTAATTTTCTCCAACTACATAGTATTTTTGACGATGTTGGGAGTTTAACTAAGAACGACGAAAATGACTGACGATCGCATCTTCGAGTGTTTCAAGCCTCTCCTTAATGTCTCGATCGCTCTGTTCTAATTGCTTAAATTTAGCAGTATTAAGCGCGTAATTGTGTCGAAATAACTGCACCCAAAGAGTGCGATCGCTATTATTCATATGGTGCGATGTAATCTACCGCCAATAAAGTCTACGCGCGAGTAGCTGCTAAAAGGCGATTAATCAAGATTATGGTAAAAATAGAGACAAGATAATTGAAAAGATCTTAGAAAATAGCAATCGAGTTGTATATTGAGAATCTTTAAGACGATCGATACTTCAAAAGATATTTTGAAAATTTTTCCAGTATAGATGTTACTTTAAAAAAATTTTGGGGAATCTTCTTACTAGGTTTATATAGTCTTGGCGAACAACAAACGATCCAGGCTTTAACGAAGATTCGCATTCTCGACCTTAAACCCCAGTATCAAAGCATCAAAGCTGAGATTCAAGCGGCGATCGATCGCGTCTTAGAATCTGGTGATTTTATCATTGCTGAGGATGTCAAACTTTTCGAACGAAAAGTAGCAGAGTATCTAGGCGTTAAATACGCGATCGCGGTTAATTTTGGTGAGTACCTTTACTAAGATCGGCTAACACTTTTTATGAAGCAAGAATTAATCATTGAAGCAGGTCGCACGGAACAGCAATACTGGAAAGATATCTGGCGTTACCGAGAACTATTCTATTTTTTGGCGTGGCGAGATATTTTGGTACGTTATAAACAAACAGTTATAGGTATAGTTTGGGCTTTGATACGACCATTTTTAACTATGGTTGTTTTTTCTATAGTATTTGGAAATTTAGCTAAGCTACCTTCTGATGGCGCACCCTATCCGATTTTAGTATTTTCTGCTATGTTACCTTGGCAATTTTTTGCTAATTCTTTAGCTGAGTGTAGTAATAGTTTAATTGAAAATGCCAACTTGCTTTCTAAGGTCTATTTTCCTCGTTTGATTGTACCTGCTAGTGCGGTGATAGTTAGCTTTGTCGATTTCATGATTTCGGCAACAATTCTGTTGGCATTGATGGCTTGGTATAATTTTGTCCCTAGCTGGCGAATTATTACATTACCTATATTTGTTGCGATCGCCTTTGCTGCATCAATAGGTTGTGGTTTATGGCTATCTGCATTAAACGTACAATATCGAGACTTTCGTTACATAGTACCTTTTGTTATTCAGTTTGGTCTTTATATTTCTCCTGTTGGTTTTAGTAGTAAAATTGTGTCTGGAAATTGGCGCTTACTTTATTCTCTCAATCCTATGGTAGGAGTAATTGACGGTTTTCGTTGGGCAATTTTGGGTGGAGAAGCAGAAATTTATTGGATGGGATTTTGCTTGTCAGTTGGATTAGTAATGTTTTTATTTGTAAGTGGAATTTGGTATTTTCGCAAAATGGAAAAGACTTTTGCAGACGTAATTTAGATACAAAAATTTTAATTTAGTCGATCTAAAAATTTGTCGATCGCTTCATCTACTTTTTCTTCCTTAACTGTTTAAGTTAATTGCACTATTTTAGAGGTAATTTTAATTATTTTTTGTTGGTCTAAAAGTTTGTTCGACATCACTACAAAGAATTATTTAACAGAGTTTCGACTGCGATCGCGCGATCGCAGAAACATTATAATTATTATTAAACTGCTAGCTAGATACAAATAATCTGAGTTGGAAGGCAAAAAATTGATATGACCGATCGGCGATCGAGAAACTTAACTAACGTAAATCCGACTTTATACGAACAAGATTTCTATCTGTGGTTACAGACAACGGCTAATCAATTAAGCGATCGACAATTTTCTGATGTGGATTTGCCTAATTTAATAGAAGAGATAGAAAGTATGGGAAGAAGTGAAAAGCAAGCACTTCAGAGTAACTTACAAATTCTTTTGATGCACCTACTTAAATACAAATGTCAATTAGAAAAGCGATCTAATAGCTGGCGTTTCACCATTCTCGAACATCGAGATCGTTTAGAAATCGCCTTGGAAGATAGTCCGAGTTTGAAACCATACTTATTAGACGTTTTCGATAAATGCTACTCCAAAGCCAGAAAAAAAGCAGCAACAGAAACTGGACTAGCAATTAATACTTTTCCTGCTGAATCTCCGTTTACTCTGGAAGAAACTCTAAACTCTGACTACTTGCCAGAATAACTAAGATATGGTGTTGTAAAAGCAATAATAAATTTATAGTCAATCTACAACTAATCGATCGAATTTTAATAACTCAGGCGATCGCAGAAATATTACCATTACTAAGTATCGATCCTATTTTTGATAATTATTCGAGTAAAACTTTGCTATGACCTCGACTATTACGTATTGCTGTATGAGCAATTTACCAGCAGTCAAAGCCAAAGATTTCATTTCGATCGACCAAAAATCATAAAGTATTTAAGATATCTTGTTTGTTAACTTTTTTGTGATGGGAAACTGCTCTTAAAATTCCGTTAAGCGTTCCTACTCGCAAGGGATTATGATTAGGGATGCTAATTCTCTGATGATATGGAGTGTTAGTTTCTAGAATAATGTGACTTCCCTGTTGATGGACAATTTGATAATCCCACGATCTACAAAGAGTTTCTACCAGATCTGAACCTTTTAAGTTTCTAGGGATTTTCATTGAACGACTAACATTTCATCTTTAACCAGGTGTAGTTTAACATCAGGAAAATTTGGTCGATCGAAATAAAAACCTTTAACAGCTTCATTTATATTAGCTTTTAAATCTTCCCAAGTATCGCCTTGGGTAAAGATATCCTCAGTCAGACACTCAGCAACAAAACCTCCATCTTCTTCTTGAGATACTTCAAATACAATAATGTTTTTCATAATTTTCATATTCGTCGATCGAATCTCTAAATTAACTCTTAAAATAGCTATATTTTAGCTGAAGCCTACATCATCAAATAGGCTGTGACTATTTAGATTAATCAATTCAACCCATTTATATAAAGAAATACAAAGTTAGTGCGATCGCGATCGCTTTTGAGATGTGATTGGGTACTTTTAGTCATGTAGCGAAGTAAAAATGACTGAGAATGACCTTTTAGCATGTCCGACACGATAATTAAAGTTGAAAATCTAGGAAAAAAGTATATTATCGGTCATCAGCAAGAAGTGCGATCGCAATATAATGCTTTGCGAAATATCATTGCTAATCGAGCTAAAAATCATTGAAACAATATTGATTTTAGACTTCATCAAACCATTCTTTTCCACCAGGCAAATTGACTAAAACTTTATCTATTTCTGTAGGTAATTCTTTAGCAGCATATTGATAAGTTAAATTTAATAATTCTAGAGTAATATTTATTAACTTATCTCGCTCTATTTGAGCCGAAACTTGAGATGCTTTTAATTTATTATTCATAATTTCTACACTGGCAGGACGAATTGCACGCTCAATTGCTTCCTCTAAAAAAGATTGCCACTCATCTGAATCAATATAAAAAGACTTTTTATTATCTTTTAAATTTAAATCTTGAATTTCAATAACTGAATCAGAGATAGAAGCGATCCAGGAGTTAGTCAAACGTGATTCAATTTGATTTTTGATGAGGTGAACCATTAATCTAATTAAAAAAGACATAATATTACGGAATATAGCCTTTTTACTCATTTCTTCCAAATCATCAATAATCGAGATCGCGTCATCGTACCTACCCTCAACAATACTGACTCTTAAATCGATTAACTCTTGAGTCATAGTTTTATCTTTCTCCTTATTTGTACTTATATCTTAGTGACTATCAAGCCATTTTTCGATCGAGATTCAGCAATCGTATGTGACATACTCCCCATCCCAACTTTACGAGTATGGGAGGGGCTTCTTACCAACACCAGCCAACGCTTCGGTTGCACGGTAAGTTTTACTCAGGGGATGTCCCGCCCCAAGATTTCTTATATTTATTGCGGCATTGTGGTCACGAGATAATTCACATCCACAACTACAAGAATGCCATCTATCTGATAGATTTTTAGGAACTTTATTACCACAACTACTGCACGGCGCGCCAAGGCAATTCTGAGGCTACCTCAGAATTGACGCGCCTTAATTTTGAGTTGTATTTCTAGGATTTACAGCTATCACTAACAAACCAGCACTTTCAGCCTTGTTTGATAGTATTGAGATAAACTGTGACCAACCAGCATCAAGAATAGATTTAGCTAATTTAGTTTTAGCTAAACCTTCCGTTAAAAAATATTCTCTAAAACTATAAACGCAAGGATAGATCCAGCTTGGTACTTAACTATTGAAATAATAGCGAACGATTCTGGTAGAAATAAATAGAGACAAGCTAATTGAAGAGATATAAGAGCGATCGAGCTTTACATTGAAGGTCTTTTAGAAAGGGAATTTATTTAAGAGCGATCGCTTTTATATGAAGAAATGCAAAGTTAGTGCGATCGCGATCGCTTTTTATATGTGATTGGGTACTTTTAGTCATGTAGCGAAGTAAAAATGACTGAGAATGACTTTTTAGCATGTCCGACACGATAATTTTGGTTGAAAATCTAGGAAAGAAGTATATTATCGGTCATCAGCAGCAAAGCAAACGAGAGCGTTATCTAGCGTTGCGAGATGTTATTGCTGATGGTGCAAAGTCTCTAGTCAAAAAATTTCAAAATCCCAAATCCAAAATTCAAGATCGCTACGAAGAGTTTTGGGCGTTGAAAGATGTATCTTTTGAAATTAAGCAGGGTGAAGCTGTTGGTATTATCGGACGCAATGGTGCGGGAAAGTCAACATTACTCAAGATTTTAAGTCGCATCACCGAACCTACTACTGGACGTATTTCTATTAAAGGACGTGTAGCTAGTTTATTGGAAGTAGGGACTGGTTTTCATCCAGAGTTGACTGGTAGAGAAAATATCTATCTCAACGGTGCAATTTTGGGGATGAGTAAGGCTGAGATTAAACGCAAGTTTGATGAGATTGTTGACTTTGCAGAGATAGAGAAGTTTTTAGATACGCCTGTTAAAAGATATTCTTCGGGGATGTATGTGCGTTTGGCGTTTGCTGTTGCTGCACATTTAGAACCAGAAATTTTAGTAGTAGATGAAGTGTTGGCGGTTGGTGATGCTGCGTTTCAGAAGAAGTGTTTGGGAAAGATGGGAGATGTTGCAACGAACGAAGGAAGAACAGTTATTTTTGTCACTCATCAGATGGCAGCAATCCAGAATTTGTGCCAACGAGTAATTTGGCTGAATTATGGTCAAGTTGTAACTGAAGATAAAACAGAGTTTGTTATTAATAAATATCTTAGAGATTCTAGTAATCTATCACAGATTTCTTTATCTGAACGAAGAGATCGGCACGGCAATGGTGTGATTAGATTTACATCAGTAATTTTTCAAAATTTTAAAGGAGAAAATATAAATTATTTTTTAAGTGGACAAAATATAAAATTAATACTTTTTTATAAAAACCATACTCAAAATAACTTAAAACATTTACATCTTGCGATAGGTATTGACAATCAAATTGGAGAAAGAATTACACTGCTTAGTACTGAAATTAAAGAAGAGATTTTTGCTGAAGTTCCTTCAAAAGTTAATAGTATTGAAATATATGTAGAAAAACTACCACTTACACCTGGAAGGTATGGATTTACTATTTATTGTACTCTTAATGGCATAGTAGCTGACTGGATTCAGAATGCAGGGTTTTTTGATGTTGAGGCTGGAGATTATTACGGCACAGGTAAACTACCACCTATGACACAAGGAGATTTTTTACTTAACTACTGTTTTCAAATACCAGGATTTTCTTGTACTTCAACAAAACAATTAAAATATTATTGTGATTAAAAGTTTAAAAACTTACTTAAAAGAATCTACAAAACTAATAAAAAATCACCCTTGTAATTTCAATCTTTGGGAATTATATGAATTTTTTTTTGATTGGCAGCGTAGTTTAGATAATGAAGTTAACCCTTTGATTGATGAAAGACCTTGGTTGACATTTCCAGCTATCAAGTTTCTCGAACAAAATTTAAATAAGGATATGCGAGTCTATGAATACGGGGTAGGAGGTTCGACGCTCTTTTTTATTAAGCGAGTAAAAGAAGTTATTTCTGTTGAACACGATCCAAACTGGCTGTCTCAAGTGTCAGAGATAGTTAACATAAAGGGTTATAACAACTGGAAAGGATATATATTTCAACCAACGATGGATTTATTAGCTAAAAGCAACGATCCTTCAGATCCATATTCTTATATTTCTAATGATGAAAATTTGAAGGAAAAATTTTTTAAAGATTATGCAATCAGTATTGATAAATATCCCGAGCAATATTTTGATTTAGTTTTAATTGATGGTAGAGCTAGACCATCTTGTTTTAACCATGCTAAAAATAAAATTAAAATGCATGGTTTTATTATCCTAGATAATGCTGAAAGACCATACTATTCATATATACATCAAAGTCTTAATAATAATAACTGGCTCAAATATGATTTCTATGCACCTGGTCCGTACATTAATTATTTTTGGCAAACATCTATTTGGCAAAGAGTAAAAGCATAAAGTAATTATTTCAATGAAGCAAATAATCAAAAAAGTACTTAATTATTTTCCTATCAATGTTACTTTTTATCAGAAGGGATATGGTTATGAACTCGATCGCTATTATTCCTATCAAAAGCAGTATGTAAATTTTGATATTCGGGAAAAAGATAAAGTTTTAGATATTGGCAGTGGAGGATATCCATTTCCCCTAGCTACTCATTTAGCAGATTTTTATGAAGGTATGACAACTCACAGAACTGAAGAACTTAAACGAGATAGTCGTCCTTTTACTGTTTGTAGTGTAGATAAAACACCATTCGCTGATAAAGAATTTGATTTTGTTTACTGTTCTCATGTTCTAGAACATGTAGAAAATCCTGCAAAAGCTTGTGAAGAGTTAATGAGAATTGGTAAGCGAGGCTATATCGAAACTCCCTCAAAAATTTCAGATGTGATGTTTAACTTCACTAAGATTCCCAATCATCATAAATGGCATATTCAAGTACTGGATAATACAATGATTTTCATGGAGTGGAAAGATAGTGAAAGGCGAGATTTAGGTACAGATGATTTTTTCTATCGATTTCACTCAAATTGGAAAAATCCTTTTCAAGACTTAATCCATAATAATCGCGATTTATTTGTCAATATGATGTTATGGAAAGATAGATTTAATTATATTGTGATCGATCAATATGGAGAGATCCTCAATACAACGAAGTTCATTAATAAAGAGTAAGTTAAGTTTTTTATCTAGTCTTGATTACGAGTATTAGTTAAATTTCCATACTTACCATAATGAAGCTACTAAAAATTACTACTAATTACATATCATATCTAAAACAATTTTACTTTCAGCACCCTGAACTTAAAGATAAAAATTATTCTGTGCAGTATCAAGCAATGGTTGAAGATTGTTTTGGCTGGGCAGATTTCTGGACTCGTGCTTTTGGCAAGTTAGGATACGAAGTTTGGGAACCTGTTAGTAATGCAAGGTGGATGCAAAAGGCTTGGGCGAGAGAAAATAATATTAGTTTTAGAGAAAAAAATTGGCTAGAAGATATTACTATTGCCCAAGTTAAATATTTTCAGCCCGATCTACTTTTTGTAGATGACTATGAAACATTCACTTGCGACTTAATTCGCTATTTACGTCAAGAATGTCCATCAATCAAACTAGTTTTAGGCTGGTGCGGTGCGCCTTACATTAATAATTCTGTTTTTCGTGCTTATGATATTACCTTATCTAATATTAGAGAATTAGTTAATAAGCTACAAGAGCAAGGTCATAAAGCTGAATATATTAAACACGCTTTTGAACCTCTCATTTTAGAAAAAATCAATACTCAACAAGAACAAACAGTTGATTTTTCTTTTCTTGGTTCTATATTTAAGACAAGTTCTGCTCATCTTCAGCGAGAACTTTTCATTAAAAAATTAGTCCAAAAAACTAATCTACAAATATGGTCTGATTTATCATCATCGTCTGCAAATCAGATTAAAATATTAGGTTTGCGTCAGTTAACTTACGATTTAATTAAGTTAGTTTCTAAATTACCTTTTGCTACTTCTATACTTTCAGGTATCCCCAAAATTCATTACTATGTCGATCGCAAAGAAAGACCTAGTTTAGCCGATCATGTCGATCCTGAAATCGTCTCTGCTACACATCCACCTTTGTATGGGTTATCAATGTTTCAGCAATTGCATAACTCTAAGGTGACTTTTAACAATCACATCAATGTTTCGTCAAAATCAGCTTCTAATATGCGGCTTTATGAAGCAACTGGAGTTGGTACTTGTTTGTTAACTGACTGGAAAGAAAATTTGAATGAAATATTTGAACCAGATCGAGAAGTAGTTACCTATCGTTGCCCAGAAGAATGTATAGAAAAAGTTAGGTGGTTACTAGAACATCCACAAGAACGGAAAGCGATCGCGCAAGCTGGACAAGTGCGAACTCTAAAGGATCATACCTTCGATCGAAGAGCGATCGAGCTAGACGCTTTAATTAAACAACATCTGCTAAAAAACAAAAAATAGAAAGCTGTCTATTTTATCGCTATAGATAATTAACTTAATAAAAAACAATAATTTTTTTGCTAGGTTTAACTAACAATTTGGGTATTAAAGAATATAGAGAGTAATCTCATGACTCTAATATAGTTTCAGAAATTATACCTATGTATGTCTAAGTAAACTTTTAAGCAAGATTACTATAGATAAATATTGTTATGAATAAAATCAAGCAAACGTTAAAAGAGTTTATCCCTCCAGTTATTGTTAAAGCTTATCAAAAAAACAATCGACGATATGGTTTTTTTGGTGATTATTCATCTTGGGAAGAAGCAGTCAAAGATTCAACAGGTTATGATTCTGACTTGATTTTAAATAAAGTTAGAGATTCAATGCTCAAAGTTAAAGAAGGCAAAGCAGTTTATGAAAGAGATTCAGTTTTATTCGATAGAATTGAATATTCTTTTCCTGTTTTAGCTGGCCTTCTTAAAATTGCTACTGCTAATGATGGTAAATTGAGTGTTTTAGATTTTGGTGGTTCTCTTGGAAGTTCCTATTATCAATGTAAAGAATTTCTTTCTGACTTAAAAGAATTAAAGTGGAGCGTTGTCGAACAGAATAAATTTGTTGAATGTGGAAAAGAAATCTTTGAAAATGAGAATTTAAAATTTTATGGCGACATTAATAATTGTTTAAAAAATGAAAAACCTGATGCAGTCTTACTATCTTGTGTAATTCAATATTTAGAATCGCCTTATTCTTTTATTAAAAATTTACTCACTCTAAATTTTCAATACATTATTTTCGATCGAACACCATTTATAAATTTAGATCGAGATCTTTTAACAGTTCAAAAAGTTCCTCCAGATATATATTCAGCAAGCTATCCTGCTTGGTTTTTTAATGAAAATAAGTTTCTTAGCTATTTTCCAGAAAAATATAATCTATTTTTAGAATTTGATGGATTCGATCGAGTAAACATAGAGTCAGAATTCAAAGGATTTATTTTTAAGCTCAAAAATTTATGCTAACAGCAATTAAAAAAACTATTAGAGAGCAGCAATTTTGTCCTTCCTGGTTGGGATTGTTTGTCAATCCTTTTTATTTTGCTAGAAAAGGCTTATTTGAAAATATTACATCCTTATCAAAATCCATACAGGGCAAAATTTTAGATGTAGGTTGTGGACAAAAACCATATAAAAATTTGTTTAATGCCTCAGAATACATCGGTTTAGAACTAGATTCTTCTGAAAATAGAAAATCTAAAAAAGCAGATTATTTCTATGATGGTAAAACTTTTCCTTTTGGCGATCGAGATTTTGATTCTGTTATTGTCAACCAAGTATTCGAGCATATCTTTAATCCAGATATATTTCTAGCGGAAATAAATCGAGTTTTAAAAGAAGAAGGTTTTTTACTTATGAGTCTTCCTTTTGTTTGGGACGAACACGAGCAACCTCATGATTATGCACGATATTCTTCTTTTGGAATGAAATATTTATTAGAAAAACATGGATTTGAAATTTTGGAATATAAAAAAAGTGTTCGAGATATAAGAGTTATTTTTCAAATCTTAACTGCTTATATTTATAAATTTACTTTTCCCTCTAATAAACTACTAAGTTTTTTATTAACAGCAATCTTCATATCTCCTTTAAATATTTTGGGAGAATTACTAGGAAATATTTTTCCTGATAATGAAGATTTATATCTTGATAGCGTTATTTTAGCGAAAAAAATCCAAGGTTATGATTCAATTTGAACAATTTACTAATACTAACGTTTTGATTACTGGTGGACTAGGATTTATCGGTTCTTCTTTGGCAAGAAAACTAGTACAGTTACAAGCAAACGTTACTTTAGTTGATAGTTTGATTCCCCAATATGGTGGAAATTTATTTAATATTGCCGACATAAAAGAAAAAGTTACAGTAAACATTACTGATGTTCGAGATCCTTATGCACTAGCTTATCTAATTCAAGACAAAGATTTCCTATTTAATTTAGCAGGTCAAACTAGTCATCTTGACTCCATGACCGATCCTCAGACTGATTTAAGTATTAATGCTACAGCACAATTATCTATTTTAGAAGCTTGTAGAAAACACAATCCTCAGATAAATATTGTTTTTGCAAGTACACGCCAACTCTACGGTAAACCTCAATATTTACCTGTAGATGAAAATCATCCCATTCGACCTGTTGATGTCAACGGCATTAATAAATTAGCAGGAGAATGGTATCACCTATTGTATAACCAAGTTTATAACATTCGCTCTTGTGCTTTAAGATTAACTAATACTTATGGCCCTGGAATGCGTGTTAAAGATGCACGTCAAACATTTTTAGGAATTTGGATTCGTAATTTAATTGAAGGGAAGCCTATTCAAGTTTTTGGTGATGGGTTGCAATTGAGAGATTTTAACTATGTTGATGATGTAGTAGAAGCTTTGTTAATGGCTGCAATTCATCCTCAAGCAGATGGACAGATTTTTAATTTGGGAAGTGCTGAATATATTAACCTCAAAGATTTAGCAGAAATGCTAGTGGAAATTTATCAAAGTGGCAATTACGAAGTTATTCCTTTTCCACCAGAACGAAAAATTATTGATATTGGGGATTATTACAGTGATTACACCAAAATCAAACAAGCTTTAGGATGGTCGCCTTATACTTCTTTGAGAGAAGGTTTAGATAAAACTTTATCTTATTACATTCAGCATCATGCTTATTACTGGAAACATTAATTATGATTCTTATGAATGATTTTTCTGTCGAACCAGAAGAACTAATACAAGAAGAACTGGTGGCGGTAGAAAAAGTAATTAGATCGGGTTGGTATATTTTAGGAAAAGAAGTAAGTAATTTTGAGTCAGCTTGGGCAAAGCAATGCAGCGTAAATTTTGCAGTTGGTGTTGCCAATGGTATGGATGCAATAGAAATTGGCTTACGTAGTCTCAATATTGGTTATGGAGACGAGGTAATTACTACGCCGATGACAGCTTTTGCCACTGTATTGGCTGTAATTCGCGCAGGTGCAACCCCAGTTTTGGCTGATATCGATCCGCAAACTGGTTTGTTAGATCCAGTAAGTGTAGAACGTTGTTTATCTCCTCGAACAAAAGCAGTATTATTAGTACATCTTTATGGACAACTACGACAAATCGATCGCTGGAGAGAATTATGCGATCGCGCTCAAATTTTACTTTTAGAAGATTGCGCTCAATCCCATAATGCTTGTTGGGAAGGAAAAGCAGCAGGTAGTTTTGGTGTTTGGGGTGCTTATAGTTTTTACCCGACCAAAAATTTAGGTGCAATAGGAGATGGAGGCGCTTTAGTAACCAATTCAGAAGCGATCGCTAACAGTGCCAAAATTTTACGTAATTATGGTCAAAGTGAGCGATATCATCATCCAGAATTAGGCTTAAATAGTCGTTTAGACGAATTGCAAGCAGCTTTATTATCTGTACGTCTTAAATGGTTAGAAAGCTTTACGAATAGAAGAAAAGCGATCGCTCAAACATATTTTCAATATATTACTAATCCAAAAATTAAATTATTAGCCCAGCCTTTATCAATTGAGAATCATGTTTATCATCTGTTTGTCATTTTATGCGAACAAAGAAACAATCTCAGTCATTTTTTGAAAGAAAAAGGAATAGGAAGTCTTAGTCATTATCCTATTCCAGTTCATCATCAAAAATCTTGCCCAGAAATAAAACGAGATCCTCATAGTTTGATTAATGCTGAGTTTCATGCTGCTAATTGTCTCTCAATTCCCTGTCATCCTCAAATGAATGATGACGATGTCAATTATGTAATAGAGGTTATTAATGGATACAAATAGAGGTAGAGTCGAACATTTTTGCACTTTGTTTGATAGTAATTATCTGCCAATGGGTATGACATTACATCAGTCATTAATGAATCATGCTCGATCTTTTCATCTTTGGATAATTTGCATGGATGAATTGGTAGAAAAACAGTTGCAAATTTTATCTTTAGCTAATGTTAGTATCATTCCCATACGAGATATAGAAACTCCCGAACTTTTAGCAGTAAAAAAAGAAAGAAGTAAAGGGGAATATTGTTGGACGATAACTCCATTTACATTTCAAGCAGTTTTCGATCGCGCTTCAGATATCGATCGAGTTACTTATTTAGATGCAGATTTATTCTTTTTTGATACTCCTCAAAAATTAATTCAAGAATTAGAGCAAAGCGGTAAGGATGTTTTAATTACCGAACATGCTTACGCCCCAGAATACGATCGATCTTTGATTAGTGGAAAATTTTGCGTTCAATTTATCACTTTTAGAAAAACATCTACTGCCATTCAAGTAATGAAATGGTGGCAACAGCGATGTTTAGAGTGGTGTTTTAATCGTGTAGAAAATGGTAAATTTGGCGATCAAAAATATTTAGATAGTTGGTTACTTTTATTTCCCAATGATATTTGGATAGTACAACAAAAAGAAAATACTCTTGCTCCTTGGAATGTCAAATTTTTCACTAAAGGAACTCTTAAGAACCTAAAGCCAGTATTTTATCATTTTCATGGCTTAAAAATTGTGAGTGTAAATAAAGTACTTCTTTACTCGAATTACAAAATAGGTAGGCAAGGAAGTAGATTTTATCAGGAATATATTCAAGTTTTAACTCATAATTTAAAAATTATGAGGCAACATAATTTTATAATTCCCTGTTTATCTTCTCCCGCAAAGTTTCATTTTTATAACTGGCTTAAATATTTTTTAAAAATTTTAGCAAAACAAATTCAATATCAAACTATTCGCTTGGAAATTTTAGTAGATTTATAATTTGACTAAAATACCACTTATATACGATCGTGCATAATCAAAATTCCGTAAAAAAATCTCTACAGACGATCGATTTACTCTGCAATTTGGGTACTAGATAAGTAGAAAGCGTTAGCAAAGCTTAACGAAATTATCGCACTACTTATTCAGTTTCATGAATTGTTTTGTCAAAGAACCTGTCTACATCATTATACCCGTCCACAACCGCAAAAATATTACGCTGCAATGCTTAGAAAATCTCGCTCGAAATCAAGACTTACAACATTATCATATCGTAGTTGTTGATGATGGTTCGACAGATGGAACTACAGAAGCGATCGAACATTTATATCCAGAAGTTACTGTTTTAAAAGGTGATGGAAATTTGTGGTGGACGGGCGCGATCGCTCTTGGGATGAAATATGCCTATGAACGAGAAGCAGAGTATTTAATCTGGCTTAATGATGACTGTCAGTTTGACAATAATACAATTTCTAATTTAGTTAGTTTCAGTCGCGAAAATAACGACGTAATTGTAGGTTGTCAGGGATTTGATTTAGAAAATCGACAAGTCATTGCGTTTGGAGGAAAAATAAAAACTTGGCAAGGTTATCGGTTTACTCATGCTCATACTAATACAATTACTCCCTGCGATCTTGTCAGTGGCAATATAGTCTGTATTCCTCGATTAATTATCGATCGAATTGACTATCCAAACCATAAAATTACTCCTCACTATGGCGGGGATTCTTTGTATTTAATTCTTGCCAAAAAAGCTGGATTTCAAATATTTGTAGATGCTAGAAATCAAGTTTTTTCTTTACCGGGAGAATCTTCCTTATATCCAAAAGCCTGGTTATTAGAGCCAGGAGAACCATTAAAAATATTTAAATTAATTTTTACACCTCAATCTGGTTTAAGTTGGCAAGTTTGCCTGAGATTAAATTGGGAAGCCTATCATTTCTGGGGATTAATTATGTTTTTAAAAAAATACTTGTCAATTATCTCGATCACTTTATTAAGATTTTTACCATTATTTTTAAGACACAAAATATCTTCATTAATCTAACTAAAATCTAGCTTAAGTCATGAATTTAAATAATATTAGTGTTGTGATCACTTGTTATTCAGAAGGTAAATTAATTTTTGATGCTGTTAATAGCGCACTTAATCAATCACAATTACCATGCGAAATAATTATTGTTAATGATGCGTCTAAAGATACAAACACTATTGAAGCATGTAAACAATTAGAACAATACCCTAATATTCAAGTTATTTGGCGTTCTCAAAATGGTGGGCCATCAATAGCAAGAAACGATGGCTTTAAAGTGGCAAAATGTGAAATTTTAGTACCTTTAGATGCTGACGATATTTTACCTATAAATAGTCTAAAATCAATTTCAAATACTTTTCAAAAATATCCAGATGCAGGATTTGTTTATGGTTATTATTTCAGACAAGATCGAGCAACATCTAAAGGAGTAATTGTTAATCCTGGTGAAATATCGCTTAAGTCTATGTTGCAAGCAAAAAGATTTTCACTTAGCTCAAATTGGAAATTATTAGGAACAACTCCACTGCGTCGATCGCTTTGGGAATCTGTAGGCGAATACGATTCAAGTTTTGGAGTAGAAGATTTGCATGATGTAGAGTTTTGGATTAGAGCAATGGCTTCTGGCTGTAGTTACTATCCTATCTCAAGCGTAATATATACCTGGCGTAAATACTTGGGTAGTAATAGTAAACGTGTTACACCTCTTGCTTGGTATCGTATTGCTCAGAAATATTTTTCAATTTATCAGCAATTAGACTTAGAATATCGTGCTTATGAACTCTTGCTTTTAGGGAGCAAATGGCTCGATCGAGAAAAAGAAAGTCAACTTTACTCTCAAAAATTATTGCATTGTCTCAGTCAAGGTAAATTACAGTTATCAACTCTAATAAGTTTAGGTATTTCCACTAAAACTTTACGATCTTTAACTGAGTTGGCAACTCAAACAAGATAATTTACACTCAAATTTATATAGCAATTTCAACTACTTGAGCATCAAATTCGAGCGATTGACTATATATCAGCTACTTCAAGCCATCCTTTTCAAAGTATTAGCAAATATTGCGATCGCTAACCTCTCTTTTTTCATTCCCTACACTAAAAAAATAAGCGATAAAATTGACGAGTTACTTACTAAAGAACTTAACCCAACAAACGTTTTAATATCTTGTAAACTTCGTCATCATTACGCTTTCCAACTAAAATTATTTCCACTAAATCATCATCTACCTTGAAACGATACACAATTCGATATTCACCACTATCTACCCGATAGTAATTAGGATATCCTTTCAACTCTTTACTATCATTAGGTAATGGCTCAATATTCAGTGACAGCACTTTTTTGGCAATTTGCGCCGCTATTTTGGGTTGTAAACCTTTGAGAAAATCTAGAACTGTCTCAAGACCATCAAGCTTAGCCATTTGCTAATTGCTTTAGCGTTGCCGTAAACTTCTCTATCCCTACCATCTCAGATTGACTCAGTTCTGCTTCTACCATTTTACCCAGTCTGAGATCCTCTAATTCTTCTAATCTTGCTATTAAATGTTGATAAGATTCAGCAGACATAATGACATGACTGGGGCGCTGCTGCTTAGTTACTAAAACTGGTTCGACTGTAGCTTTGTCAAAAACTTCACCATGTCGGTTGCGGGTTTCAGTAAGAGTGTAAGTTTTCATTTCAAGTAATTATTGACTATTTTGACTACTATGTTCATCATAGCAAAAATAAACATTCCGATATTAAAAAAAACACCTGAAACTAGCCCAGGTGTTTTGATGTGTTTAAGTTATTTATAATGGTTTATTCGCTCAATTTTTTGTGCCGATGCTGAAATTTGAGCTGACCAAAACGTAATAGTGTGAAATTAACAAAGGATTTTGACACTCTGCGCTCTGAAGAGACGCAGATTCTCGCAACAGATACAACGAATGTTGCATCTGCATGGGCATTGTCAAGATGCCTCTACTCGCTCAAACTTGCTATCTTGCGATACAAGCATTGCGGCTACTTGTTCAGTTTTCTGCGATCCTACGTCCATCACAATGCCAGTTCGGTACGCTCCTCATCCTGCCATTACTTGCTCGTCTAGTCGTTACGCCGCTGGCGTTCGGTTCTTCGTTGCGGGGATTTCGCCGTACTAGGATGATTCGTCACGTAGATGGTGATTCTTACTCACAAGTCAATTGTACTGGAAAGTTGACGGCGGCTCAAGCCGCAATGTCGCTTGGACTCCCTGGTTTGAAAGACCAGGGCGTGACCTCGCTCCGGTAGTTTACGTGTGGATAATTTCTTTAACCACTTTACAATCCGTACACTGAATGTTGAGTTTTAACTCTAGCGATCGGTTGAGAAACCACAGCAGATTGTAAAATCGGCGTACTGGTAACAGAATCGTTAGCCAAATTGAACAGAGGATTAGAGAGGATACCTGCTAGAGAAGTCGCAATGACCGAGAGGATTAAACCTACTTGCAAAGGTCGCATTCCTGGCAAATTCCAACGAATGACGGGATAGTTTTGGATCGCCTCAGACATTTCTTGAGGTTCTTTTACTACCATCATCTTAACGACACGAATGTAATAGTAAATCGAAACGACGCTAGTAATCAAACCGAGTATGACTAAACCATACAATCCAGCTTGCCAACCCGCCCAAAATAAATAAATTTTGCCGAAAAAGCCAGCTAAAGGAGGAATTCCGCCCAAAGAAAGCAAGCAAATACTCAAACAAAGAGTTAGCAGGGGATCTTTTTGATATAAACCCGCATATTCGCTAATTTGGTCGGTTCCGGTGCGAAGCGAAAAGAGAATGATGCAAGTGAAAGCACCCAAATTCATAAATAGATAGACGAGTAGGTAGAAAATCATGCTGGAGTAACCAGCATCAGTTCCCGCCGTCATACCAATCATGACAAAACCTGCTTGGGCGATCGAAGAATAAGCCAACATCCGCTTCATACTGGTTTGGGCTAAAGCGACGACATTACCCAACACCAGACTGAGAATTGCCAAAGCGGTGAAGATAAAATGCCACTGTTCGCTGACGGGGTTAAATGCTGTCACCAGCAAACGAATTGCCAAAGCAAAACCAGCCGCTTTCGAACCCACAGACAAGAAAGCAACTACAGGAGTGGGCGAACCTTCATATACGTCTGGAGTCCATTGGTGAAAGGGAACGGCAGAAATTTTAAAGGCAATGCCAGCAATGACAAATACTAGAGCGATCGCCAGTCCGAGAGATTGACCACCGTTGGGGTCGGTAATTTTGGTCGCGATCGCGTTAAGATTTGTTTCTCCACCCGACAAACCGTAGAGTAAAGAAACTCCATAAAGAAAAATTGCCGAGCTAGAAGCACCGATTAATAAATATTTTAAAGCGGCTTCATTGGAACGAGGATCGCGCTTCATATAACCTGTCATCAGGTAGGACGAGATACTCAAAGTCTCCAACGAGATAAAAATCATCACCAGTTCGTTTGCACCTGAGAGAAACATTCCTCCCAAAGTTGCCGTCAGCATAATGCCGATAAACTCTGCTAGGGATGTTCCCGACTGTTCTACATAGCGAATTGACATCAAAACTGTCGTTGCTGTAGACAAAGCGATAATACCGCGAAAGACAATGCTCAAATTATCTGCACTAAAAGCGCCCAAAAATCCAATCGGATCGGGAGTATCCCATTGTAAGTAGAGAGCGACAATCGAAGCCAAAAGACCAGCGATCGCCCCGTAGGGAATCCAACGAGAAGCACCCCTACCGCCGATTAAATCGCCAATCATAACTACCATCAGAGTAATGATGACGATGCCTTCTGGCAAAATAGTGGTTGCGTTTAGCTGAGAAGCTACAGTACTAGAAAAATCCATAATTAAATCGATCGAACGGTGGCTCTATTCCGAATCTTTCAAAAAAGCTTTACAAAGGATTGTATCGTGCAATCTACCTTAATTATGTAGCTTTTTTCAATCCGCTCTTTTTTCAGATAGTTAACAACTGCTCGCAAATATGGGTATCTTGGGATTAAAACAAATCTGTCCGAGGATATGTCAAAATTAACCAACTACAAGTGTAAGTATTTAAGTAACACTGTACTCGTACTGATTTTCTCAAAAATAACTGCTATATTACCGCTTTATTAGTCATGTCAACTCTGGTAATCGTCGAATCCCCTACTAAAGCACGTACCATCAGTAACTATTTGCCTTCGGGTTATCGTGTCGAAGCATCGATGGGACATGTGCGCGATCTACCTTCTTCTGCCGAAGAAATTCCCCCCGAATATAAGGGTCAATCTTGGGCGAATCTAGCAGTGAATGTCGAAAATAATTTCGAGCCTCTCTACGTTATTCCAAAGAAGAAAAAGAAAATCGTCCAAGAGCTAAAAAGAGCTTTAGCTGGAGCTTCAGAACTGATTCTCGCTACTGACGAAGATCGCGAAGGGGAAAGTATTAGCTGGCATTTGTTAAAATTGCTCAATCCGAAAGTGCCGACCAAACGCATGGTTTTTCACGAAATTACTCGTGAGGCGATTCAAAAAGCCCTCAAAGATTGTCGCAATATTGATGAAGATTTGGTTCGCGCCCAAGAAACAAGACGCATTCTCGATCGCCTGGTAGGATATACCCTTTCGCCTTTACTCTGGGAAAAAATTGCTTGGGGTTTATCGGCTGGACGAGTGCAGTCAGTAGCCGTACGCTTGTTGGTACAAAGGGAAAGAGAACGCCGCGCTTTCAAAACTGGTTCTTTTTGGGATTTAAAAGCATTACTTGCCAAAGAAGAAAGCAAGTTTGAAGCTAAGTTAATTACTTTAGGTGGCAAAAAAATCGCCACGGGTAACGATTTTGACTCAGCTACTGGCAAAATTACCCAAGGACGAGATGTTGTCTTACTAAATGAGGCAGCCGCGATCGCTCTTAAAGACAGACTGATCGATAAAACTTGGCGCGTCAGCAAAACTGAAGAAAAACCCACCACCCGCAAACCTTCGCCTCCTTTTACAACTTCGACCTTACAGCAAGAAGCAAACCGCAAACTGGGCATCTCTGCCAGAGAAACCATGAGCGTTGCCCAAAAGCTCTATGAGAAAGGGTATATAACCTACATGCGTACCGACTCGGTACATCTCTCCGAACAGGCGATCGCGGCTGCTAGAGACTGCGTCGAGCAAAAATATGGCAAAGAGTATCTCAGCCCCAAACCACGTCAATACAGCACCAAATCTAAGGGCGCACAGGAAGCACACGAAGCCATTCGTCCTGCTGGCAACAGTTTCCGTACTCCCCAAGAGACACCGCTAGCCGATCGAGAATTATCCCTCTACGATCTAATTTGGAAGCGTACCGTCGCTTCACAAATGGCAGAAGCTAGACTGACTCAAGTTGTTGTCAATATCGACGTAGAAGATGCAGGATTTCGTTCTTCGGGGAAAATTATTGACTTTCCTGGTTTCTTTCGCGCCTATGTCGAAGGCTCTGACGATCCCGAAGCAGCTTTAGAAAATCAAGAAATAATTTTACCACCCTTAAAAGTAGGCGATCGCCCCGATTGTAAAAAATTAGAAACAGTCGGTCACGAAACTCAGCCGCCCGCCAGATACACCGATGCTTCTTTGGTGAAAACACTAGAAAGTGAAGGTATTGGCAGACCGAGTACTTACGCCAGCATCATCGGTACGATTATCGATCGCGGCTATGCTATGTTGCGAAACAAGGCTTTAACTCCAACTTTTACCGCCTTTGCTGTTACTAGTCTGCTGGAAGAACATTTCCCCGACTTAGTCGATAACAGTTTTACTTCCAAAATGGAACAAACTCTAGATGAAATTGCCACGGGTGAAGCCAAATGGTTGCCTTACCTGCAAGAATTTTATTTGGGAGAAAGCGGGCTAGACAGTCAGGTTAAAGATAGAAAAAATCAAATCGATCCCACCCTTGCCAGAACGATCTCATTAGGAGATTTAAATGGAGCAGTAGTTAAAATTGGTAAATACGGGCCTTACGTCGAAACCCAAAATGGAGAAGAAGCTGTCTCAGCCTCGATTCCTCTCGACTTGACACCTGCCGATTTATCTCCAGAACAAATTCAAACGATCGTCAAACAAAAACTGGAAGGGCCAGATAAATTCGGCTTGCATCCCGAAACAGGAGAACCAATCTATATCAAAATTGGTAAATATGGGCCATATATTCAACTAGGGGAAAAAACCGACGACAACCCCAAGCCCAAACAAGCTTCTATTCCAAAAGGGAAAAAGCCAGAAGAACTAACTATGGAAATGGTGGTGGGATTGTTATCTCTGCCCCGTCTTTTGGGCGTACATCCAGAAACAGGAGGAAAAATTAAAGCGGCATTAGGACTTTATGGCCCTTATGTAGTTCACGAATTTAAGGATGAAGAAGAGAAAAAGCTAAACAAAGATTATCGATCGCTAAAAGCTGGTGATGATATTTTTACAGTTAGCTTAGAGCGGGCATTGGAGTTGTTAGCACAACCCAAGCGCGCGCGGGGCGCTCGTTCTAGCAAACAAGCTTTACGAGAACTGGGCAATCATCCCGATGACAAAGAACCAGTTAATATTTATGAAGGGCCTTACGGTAAATATATCAAGCACGGCAAGACTAATGCTGGTATTCCCGAAGGAGAAACCGTCGAAAGCATGACTCTAGAAAAAGCTATAGAACTTTTAAACTCTAAGGGTGGCACGACCAAAAAATCAACCAGTAAATCGACTAAATCTACGTCTAAATCAACAACTAAATCAACAACTGGTAAATCGAAAAGCACTAAAACTACAGCGAAAACCAAAACAACAGCAAAAACTAAAAAAGCACAATAATTTAAAGTGCTTCTAAAAAAGGGCTGAGCGATCGATCTAGTCGATTCTCAGCCCTTTTTTTAAATCTTTGTCGATCGCGGCGGGAAAATGTCAACTCCCTGGGGGAGAGGGAATAAGTAACGGCGGCAGGTAAACAAATCGGAGGAAACCGACCATTTGACTGCCTTGGCAACAGGCAATAGGTAATTACTTTTGACACATTCGCTTTACTCAGTGCAAGCTTTTGACTTTTCTAATCCCTAATCCCTAGCCCCTATTCCCTATTCCCTATTCCCTATTCCCTTAAACTGCCTACATTTGACCCAAACTAGAGCAAAGTTGTTTGAGATCGTCGAGTGCTTGTTGTTGGGTAGTACCTTTTTCAGTTATTTGCGCGATCGCTGCTTCAAATTCTTGCAAATTTTGGCGAATTTGCCCTAAAGTGTCTTGCAGTGGTTGAAGAGCAGTTTCATAGAGCTGCATTTCTGCTTGCAAACGTATAAACGAACTGTGTTCCTGCTGCCAATTAGATTCCATTTGCTGCAAGGAATGCTTGCTACTCTCTTGCTGCTGTTCTTGTTCTTGGATTTGTTGTTGCAGTTGCTCGATACTTTGTTTGATTTGCCCAATTTCTACTTCTAAATGCTGTTGTTGTTGAATGGCATTTTTCTTTTGTTCTTGAAGTTGAAATAAAATTGGGTCGAGATTAATTTTAGGAGCGCTATTATCAAAATCAATTACTCCTTGACGGCGACGAAAAATTCGCAAATGTTGCAGAAAATATTCTTGTCTTTCTCTGAGTTGGCGACGTTGACCGACTAGAGTTTCATCTAACATATTTGTAGCTTCTTTTTCTTCAGATAATTCTTGTTCGATCGCAATGCGATCGTATTCACTAGCTCGGTCTAATTTTTCTTGTATCTCTTCAACTGTTCTACACTGTAAAGTTAATTCTTCTTCTTGTTCGTTGACAAAACGTACTATTTTTTCTAAGTCTTTTTGGAGATCTTCAACAACTTTTTGTAAATCTCCTAATGGCATTTTTTCTAATGCTTCAATGTTAACTTTACTCTCTATATTAATATTTCCAGAGGAAATACCCAGCCTAGAAAGACGATCGCACAATTCTTCTTTTGTATTTTTAAACGAAGTAAATACGCCAATTAAATCTTGCTTATTGTTGAAAATATTTTGCTGGACATGTAATTGGATTTTCTTCTCTTCTAGAGAAGCGATCGAAGAGCGTAATCCTTGTTGTTTTTGTTTTAATTCTTCTTCTTGGCGATTGACTTCCGCTTGTTTTTGTTGCAATTGGGACTTATTTTGTTCTAGTTTTTGCCAATAACTATCTAAATTTACTTGCTGATTTTTGACAGCTTCCCACACAAAATTAAATTTTTCATTAAACGGATCTGCTGAGATAATTGAAGTAGATAAAGACTCGAGCGAAGCTTGGATTTTATTTGTTTGCTCCTCGTTAAGATGAACTTCGCCCTTAAGTTGTTCTAAGATTTGTTGCTCTCCTTGTAAGTGTTGCCAAGCTCCTTCAAGCTCTTTAGTTTTGCGTTCGAATTCTTCTCTAACAATCGTCGTTTCTTCTTTAGATTTTTCTAATTCCTGGCGTTCTTGTTCCAAACGTTCCAGCTCTTTTTCCATCTGCTCGATCTGTTCCAAACGAGCCTCCATTTCTTCTTCGCGACGGCTGAATTCTTCGCCTTGAATGGTAAGAGATTCCTTCCATTGCTCGATTTCCTCTTCTTGCTGTTTGGATTTGTCCATCAAGCGAGAAAAACTTTGTAGAATGCTTAAAACTTGACTGGCGGCGGCTTCGGGTTGACCTTGAATTTGTCGGTTATTCCCCAAATTGATAATTATTAAAGCACCTTCGCCAAAATTACTGACATCTTCTCCTCCAATTGTCTCATTATTAGGGAGTGGACTCCAACTGCGATCGTTACGCTGACAGGCAATGAGTTTTAATTTAGTCTCAAAGCCTCCGATAAATCCTTTACTTTGTTTCTGTACTTCTGCGAGATATAGCACGAGCTGCGATCCTTTTGATGTTTGTTGTGCCTAATCAAAAAAAATGATTGCTTAGTTTTTTTATGTGGTTATCAGCTTGCTTTTTTATCTTTTAAATCGAGCAAAGCCTTTAATTTAGATCGCAAAAATTTATAAAAAGTTACACAGTTCATTTTTCAATTAAAATACACATTCTAGAAATTTATAGCGACTAATTACTCGAACGAGAAAAGCCGCATTAACATATCGATAATTTAACTCATGCTTCCAGCATAACTAGCCCAAGAATTGGTTGCCAAGTTTTAGCAAAAATGTCATTTGAATAAAGTACTTGGCAATCTTAATTCTTCAACTACACTTGAGTAGTAAATTTAGAGCTTGGTCGATCGAGATGCAAGGAACTTTACAAGAAATAGATATTCGCAGTCTGCTACAATTCCTCGAACTGAGCCGACAAACTGGAGAACTTTATATAGAAGCAGTTTCCCGCCAACAATTAGAGCAACAAAGAGCAGACACGAATGAAAGTTTAACATCTAGTTTGAGTCAGTCGCCCACCGTAAAATTACCGCGCCAAATTTGGACATTGTTTTTGGTTGACGGGCAAATTACTTACGCCACCAATAACGATTACAGCGATTTAAACAGCGATAAACATCATGGACAAACCTATCCTTCAAATGCTGTACGCGAACGTTTGCACCGCTATAATTTAGCCACAAAATTAGAGGCGATCGAGCTTTCGACTACCAACAAACTTGGCAACGTTTCAGAATATGAATATATTTGGCTGTTATTGAAAAAACAAATTCTCAACTCCGCACAAGCCAAAGATCTTATTTGTAGTATCGTGCAAGAAACTTTGTTTGATTTGTTCGATTTAAGGCAAGGTTTTTTTGTGTTCGAGAAAAATGCTGCCATGAATCCACAATTAGTTTCTTTAAAAATTTCGCCATTGCTTAAAAAAACATTGACACAAATTAAATTATGGAAACAATTTTTTCCTTACATTAAGTTTCCCGAACAATGTCCGATCGTCAAAAACCAAGAAAAACTTAGTAAAGCGCTATCTCAAAAAGCTTATGCTAGCTTTCTTCCCTGGGCTGATGGTAAGACGACATTGCGTCAGTTATTTAGATATTTGAATTGCGATCCCGCAACTTTAGCACAAGCTATTTACCCTTACTTAAAAAAAGGTTGGCTGAAACTAACAGACGATCGCACCCCAACAATTTTAAGCTTCGACGCACAATCCCAACCGATCGCCCAAGTTGTTTATATTAACAATGACGTGACGATTGGTAGAAATGTAGAGTATATTCTGAAGCTAAAGGGTTGTCGAGTGAGTTTGGTAGAAGAGCCAATTAGCGCACTCTCCTTTCTCTTTCAACTCAAGCCCGATCTCATACTGTGTGATAGTACGTTTTCTCAAATTGATGGTAGCGAACTTTGCGGTATGTTGCGTAACTCTCAATCTTTGCGATTCACCCCGATTATTATGTTAACTGAAGGTGAAAACTTTCTGGAATTAGCCAAATCAAAGCTATCAGGTGCAAGCGATTGTCTTGGCAAGCCTTTTTCTGACAATGAGTTATTAATGTTAATACAAAAGTATATTAGTTTAAGTAATTGCCCCGATCTCTCCCAACCATTCGAGTCATTAAGCTTAAGACAGGAAAAATTAGAATTGTCGGAGAAAATTGGTTGAGTAGAATAGAAACGCAGTAGAATAAGTAGCTTCTTTTCAGTTGGTAAAGATTACAGAAAGTTAATATGTAAAAGTATCGAGTTTACAGATAAAGAAAAGATAAAGAAAATTGTTAATCGTTTAAATTTCCATTACTCAATAGTCAAATTGAACGAGCGGTCAAAGAATACTTAATAGGTAGTTCTGTTATGAGTAAAGTTTTGATAGTAGAAGACAGTCTAGCACAAAGACAGATGATCTCAGACTTGCTGCAAGGAAGCGGGTTAAACGTAATGGTTGCTTGCGATGGAGTCGAAGCTCTCGAACACATTCAGCAATTTAGTCCCGATATCGTCGTGATGGATATTGTTATGCCGCGCATGAATGGTTACGAACTATGCCGCCGCATCAAATCAGATCCGAAAACGCAAAACGTACCCGTGGTAATGTGTTCTTCCAAAGGAGAAGAATTCGATCGCTATTGGGGTATGAAACAAGGAGCTGATGCTTATATTGCCAAACCTTTTCAACCAGTAGAGTTAATTGGTACTGTAAAACAACTATTGAGAGGATAAATATTAAAGCAAAAATTAACACAGATATAGTTTCACTCTTAAAAGAAAATACCAAAAAATAATTGGCACAAAAAATGGCTAGTAATCCGGATTTATTCACCGGAAACGATCGAGATTTATCATCCGAATTAGAGTTTCAATCGCTAGAAAACCCCCAGGGCGAATTACACTTGCGATTTTATCTAGCTTCTGGTGAAGAATATGCATTTCCCGCAACGGGAATTGCCGAAGTGACACAACAATCTCCAGAACAAATTACTCCAGTTCCCAATGCTTCTACCTTGTTGTTAGGAACGATTAATTTGCGCGGAAAAATTGTTTGGGTTGCAGATCTCGGTCAGTTTTTAGGCGACCCTGGTAATCTCAACACAGATCGTACCGAAATTCCGATTATCGCGATCGAAGACGGAGAAACTGTATTAGGGTTGGCGATCGAACGTTTGGGAGAAATGGCATGGTTGGATTTGGAACAATTGGAAATGTCCTCCAATTTGCCAGACCGAGTCGCTCCTTTCGTACAGGGTCAATGGGAAATCAGCCCAGGTTCGAACAAACTTGTTTGCTTGCTCGACCAAGTGGCAATTTTAAGATCGGCAAGGTGGGCAGCATAAAAGCATCCGACAGGGTTTCTTTTGGGGCGAATTCACTTCTAAACTAGTACTTCGTTAAGCACATGGCATCAGGAACTAATTACTTACAGGAATACGAACAGGCAGAAAAAGCCTATATCAGCGGCAATTTTGACAAGGCAGCCACAATCATTGACACAATGGCTGAGGAATTCCCCGAAGATCCGAATGTCCTACTGCTAAGGGGTCATATTTACTGTCATGGTTTTCACGATTACGAGCTGGCAAGACAACATTACGAATCTGTGCTGAAGATAACCGATCGAGAAGATTTGCTTGACTTTGCTCGCCGAGGAATCGAGCAAGTTCGAGAACTTAACAGTCAAATTCAAGAGAACAAAAGTTCATTCGATGAATTTGAATCTGGTGAGATGGGCAATTCCGAGCTAGGTTTCACCGAAAGACTAGATGATGAGATCGATATTGAATCTGAACTAGCTAATGGTTATTTTGGTTTAGAAGATATAGACCTTAATTCAGATGGCCAAAAGAGCGATCGCGGTGCTGCTGCTTCAGAAAAACCTTCATACCAAGAACAGAAGAATCCTTTCGCCGAAGCAGAAAATTCTTTTTCCGAATTTTCAATCGATGAGGAAAGCGATAATCCTTTTGCCAGTAATGGGCAAAACTCAAACGAAGGCTATAAAGAAGACGTTTCGCCCTCAAAAAGCGATCGCCCCTCTGCTTTTGAAGGTGAAACTTTTCTAGAATCGAACGATAGCGAAGATGAAGAAATTACTTCTTTCGATCGCGAGTCTTGGCAAAATGTAGATTTTAACTCAAATGAAAATGATGACGAATTTCAAATCGATACTTTACTGACAGAACCATTTACAGATAAACCGACCAAAGCTAAATCTGGCAACGAAGATACGCAAGAAGATTGGCAACAATCGCCACAAAAGTTTGACAGCGAAGATATTGACAGCAGATTCTTCGAACTCGCAGACATCGAACAAGAACTACCCGATACTGGTTTGTTCAGTACCTCAATGGAAATGCCAGGAAACGACCTAGAGGTTCAAAAAATCGGCAATAGTGGTTTTTTTGAAAGCGATAATAGTAGTTTTGGGGCGATCGGTGACGATAGCACTGCTGCACCTAGTTTTCGCGGCTCTAGCGATGGGTTGCTAGAACCGAGTTTTGAAAATCAAAAAGGAGCTTTAGCTAAATTTAGGAACTCGCCACTTAGGAAAAAACAATTAATTATCGCCAGTGCGGCAGGAATCGTATCGGCGTTGGCGGTAACAGTATCTGGTTTTGTTTTAAATGGATTTACTCCAAAAGAAAACAGAAGCAATCCTATTCCCCTAGCATTAATCGCTGGAGCGGCTGGTTTCGGTACTAGCTTTTTGTTAGGCAAATTTCTCTCTCGCGAAGTCGAACTAGCTAGTAGGGATATTCAAAATCAATTCGAATTGGTTTATCAAGGCAATTTGGATGCTAAGGCGACTGCCTACGCTCAAGATGAAATGGGTCAGTTGGCGCTTGGTTTTAACCGCATGATGCGGGTTATTTTGACCACTACCAACGAAGCGCAAAGACGCGCCGAAGAAACCGAACAAGCTAAAGAAGATTTACAGCGTCAAGTAATTCGACTTCTCGACGACGTAGAAGGAGCGGCGCGAGGAGATTTAACCGTACAAGCAACCGTAACGGCTGACGTTTTGGGCGCAGTGGCTGACGCATTTAACTTAACCATTCAAAGTTTGCGTGAAATTGTCAGACAAGTAAAAGTAGCTGCCGAACAGGTAAATAAAAGCTCTACTGCTAGTGAAGAATTCGCTCGCAATCAATCTAGCGATGCGCTACGCATGGCAGAAGAATTAGCTGTTACTCTCAATTCGGTACAAATGATGACCGAATCGATCGAACGGGTAGCAGAAAATGCTAGAGAAGCTGAAGAAGTCGCCCGAACTTCGTCGGTAACAGCGCTCAAAGGCGGTCAGGCGGTAGAACGTACCGTGGCGGGAATCTTCCAAATTAGAGAAACGGTATCGGAAACAGCGCGCAAGGTAAAAAGGTTAGCTGAAGCATCTCAAGAAATTTCTAAGATTGTTTTGCTAATTTCGCAAATTGCCGAACGTACCAACCAATTAGCTCTTAATGCCTCGATTCAAGCAGCCAAAGCAGGCGAAGCGGGTCGGGGTTTTGCAGTGGTTGCAGACGAAGTCAGACAGCTAGCGGATCGATCCGCAAAATCTCTCAAAGAAATCGAACAAATCGTTTTGCAAATTCAAAGCGAAACGGGGTCGGTTATGACGGCAATGGAAGAAGGGATTCAGGAAGTTATCGACGTAACCAACCGTGCCGAACAAGCCAAGAGAGCGCTAGAAGATATTATTCAAGTATCGAACCGCATCGATACTTTGGTGCGATCGATTACTGCCGACACGGTCGAACAAAGGGAAAACTCCCGCGCTGTGGCTCAAGTAATGCAATCGGTCGAATTAACCGCGCAAGAGACTTCTCAAGAATCTCAAAAAGTGGCTGGTTCGCTGCAAAATCTGGTTAGTATCGCGCGCAATTTATTATCTTCCGTCGAAAGATTCCGTATCGACCAAAACGGAGAAAATGATGAAATGTAATAGTATAGGAAATAGGGAATAGGGAACAGGGAACAGGGAATAGAGAATAGGGAATAAGTTTGTATTGGCTGACTTGTGCTTTATACCTCGTGCATTCTGCTATATCGTTTTTCTCTAAATAAAATTATTAATGACAGGTAAAACAACTCCTAAAAGTTCGATCGCCCTTTGGCTCGATCGCTTACTGACCGCATTGTTTGTAGGAGGACAAGTTATCAATCATTTACTCAAAAGTAAAATCCACAAACGCAATACTCTAGAGCAAATGGCTATTGTCGGGCCGGATTCTTTGGGAATCGCTCTAATTACTTCTGGTTTTATCGGCATGGTTTTTACCGTTCAAGTAGCGCGAGAATTTCTCTATTTTGGTGCGGGACAAGCCGTTGGTGGCGTTTTGGCATTGGCATTAACTCGCGAACTAGCACCAGTGATGACAGCGGTAGTATTAGCTGGAAGAGTTGGTTCGGCTTTTGCTGCGGAAATTGGAACGATGCGAGTTACCGAACAAATTGACGCTCTCTACGTCTTAAAAACTGACCCAGTTGATTATTTGGTAACGCCTCGCGTGATTGCTTGCTGTTTAATGTTACCGATTTTAACAGTTCTTGCTTTGATTGTCGGTTTGACGGGAGGACTTATTGTCGCCGACAAACTTTACGGCATTCCGCAATCGATGTTTCTCGATTCGGTTCGCAATTTTGTCCAAATTTGGGATTTATTTAGCACTGTTATTAAAGCAGTTGTTTTTGGTGCGCTAGTGGCGACGATTGGCTGTAGTTGGGGATTAACCACCACTGGCGGAGCAAAAGGAGTCGGACAATCGACTACAACTGCGGTAGTAACTTCTTTGTTGGCAATTTTTGTAACTAATTTTTTCTTGACTTGGTTGATGTTCCAGGGAACGGGGAGTGCGACGCTTCAGTAGGGATAGGGGATAGGCAATAGGGAATAGGGAATAGGGGATAGGGGATTGAAGCTGAAAACTGATGAACGCTGAAGGCTAAGTTGAAACTCACTTTAAAATGAAAGAAGAAAACTTTGCTAGTTCGATTCGGAGTGTTTAAAAGTGACTACTATCAAGCCATCAGTTACCGATCCTAAGACTGTCGAACTTACACCGAGTTATAAGATTCCGATCGCCCTAATT
>JBOFLQ010000056.1:0-13419 GCA_051657945.1 Xenococcaceae cyanobacterium
ACAAACTTACCCAAAACATCTTTATGAAGCGATCGTTGTCGATAATGGCTCGGATGCGAATCAAAAAACTGAAGCGCTAGTCAAACAATTCTTTCAAACTTCGATTGCGCTACCGCACAGCCTTCGGATCGCTTTTGAGAATCGCCCCAGTTCCTATGCCGCACGTAACAAAGGAATTTCTCAGGCTAAAGGCGAAATTATTGCCTTTACCGACTCAGATTGTATTCCTGCTGACGATTGGATCGAACGAGGCGTAGCCAATCTTGTCAATACGTTTAATTGTAGTGTAGTCGGTGGCAAAGTTGAATTTTTTTTTCAAAATCCAGAGCGCCCTAACATTATCGAACTTTACGAAAGCCTAATGGCAATTCCCCAACAATATTTCGTAGAAATCGATCGATTTGCAGCTACAGCCAATCTTTTTACTTATAAAAGCGTTTTCGATCGCGTCGGTTACTTTAACGATCGGCTTAAATCTTCAGGCGATCGCGAATGGGGAATGCGCGTTTCTTCAAGGGGCGATCGAATTATTTATGCAGATGATACTCGTGTCGCACATCCGGCTAGATCGAACTATCGTCAGCTACATCAAAAGATTGTCAGACTAGCTGGAGGCTTTCACGATTTAGGTAAGCTAACCATGAAAAGAGGTTATCGTCTAGCTGAATTAATTCAAGACCTATCCCAAGAATTAAAACCGCCTCTAACCACAATTTATTACATTCTTGCTGGCAAACAACTTTGGTTTTGGCAAAAACAAGAAAGTAGTAGCATTTGGCAGAGATTGCAATTAGTTTTTGTGCTTTTCTTGGTTAAGTTTGACTGTGCCTGGGAAAAGGTCAAATTATATTTAGGTAGTAGTTCAAAAAGAGTGTAAAAAAGAAGGCAGACGGCAGATGGCAGATGGCAGAAGGGAAGGCAGACGGCAGATGGCAGACGACATAAGGAAAGAAAAAAGAATTAAAGATAGAAGACGATCGCAACTAATTAAACCGATCGCTACTCTGCACGAAATTTTATATTGGAAATAGCTAGAAAACAGTCTCGATGAAAAAAATTCACCAAGAAAATAATATTTAATTTTGTAGCCAGATTGAAACCTTGATTCAAATCGGTTAAAAAAACAATATCCAACTTTTCTTCAAAATTAAATCTATTTTTTTGATTTTAGGAAATTTAAATCTAGACAAAATATTAATTAGCGATCGCGTCTATGGAATTAACTCCAGAACAATTAGCAGCAGATGAAAATACTTCACCTGAAATATTGCGAGAATTGGCATCTTCTAGCGATCCCTTAGTTCTCGAAAATCTGGTGATGAATTCTAATATCCCTCCAGATATATTAGTAAAACTCGCACCAGAATTTCCCAGGCAATTATTTAAAAATCCAGCGATCGATCTACTTTTATTAGAAATTCCCGATCTGATTTCTGGTGGATTAGCCGATTTATTATCTAGTTTGTTGAAACGAGAAAGATCTGTTTTTGCTCTCGAATGCGCTGCTATTTCGCAAGATAAAAGGATACAACTAGCATTACTAATGAACCAGAACACGCCAAAAGAAGTTTTAGAAAGATTTGTTCTGAGTAAAGATGAAGATATAGCTGAAGCTGCGAAATTGCATATTAATTGGGAAGAAAATAGCGATCGCGATCGGGAAGATTTTGCCAAACACAAAATACAATCTTTTTTAGATAACTCGGATAAAAATATTGGAAATATAGTACGCGAAGTGGCAATAGAGCTAAAAAGCGATTTGGATCTTGAGAGTGCTTTAGGCTATGTCAATTTAAATGATGTCCCAGCATACATTAGTTGTTTGATAGAAAATTACGATCGACTAAATCCTTGCCAAGCTATTATCTATCAACAAGAACAAAGAGCGCTTTATGGTCAATTAAAAGATGAGGCAAAAGCAGCGATCGATCCTAATACTCCCGCTCATATACTCGAAAATTTTGCCAAATCGGGTCAGTTTTTAACCGAACTTGCCTGTAATCCTAATACTCCAGTAAGTATTATCGAAACATTGATAAAAGATCTTAAATCATTAATGAGCGAAAGCGTATATGTAGAGCGAGAAACATATCGAGAAATAAAAAAAATAATTATTACCAACCCAAGTACTCCAGAATATTTAATTGAAGAATTAATTGAATCTGATTGTGATTACTCTGTAGATGAAGCTATCGCTTCTAATTTGAATATTTCTATTACTCTCTTAGAAAAATTGGTAAAAAAATTACTCAAGCGAGCGTCAAATAATAAAGCATCTTTGGAGCGAGAAATTATTGGCAAAATAATTAATAATCCAAACACGCCTCTACTTTTAATAGAAGAGTTATTCGAATTTAACTATAACGATGAATCTATTTATGAAGCGCTTGCCTCTAATTATAATATTACTAGCTCTCTTTTAGAAAAGTTAGCCCAAAAATTGCTCGATCGATTTACTAAAAATTGTCATTCTAAACTTGATGCTTTAATAGCTGTTGTCAATAATCCTAAAATTTCAAGCAATCTAAGAAAAACAATTGTTGACAAACTATAAAGCATAAATAATGAATATTATTTAGATAATTCAAAAACTACAAAAATACTGTATTTATCTTATTTATCAAGTCAATTTTTAGATAAATTAATTCAAGAAGCAGATTCTATAAATAATATTGACGCACTTGAAAAACTAGCTCATCATCCCAATCTAACTCCAAATGCTTTAAAAAAATTACTAGAACATAAAAACAAAAATATTCGGCTTCATGCGATCGCAAATCCAAAGACTCCTCAATATATTATCGAAATATGGGGAATGTCATTCTTAAAAACTTTAAACGATTTAGAATCAAGGGTGCTTGCTAGCAATTTATATACTCCAAATTGCCTTTTACAAGAATTGGTTCACCATAGAAATAGATTAGTTGGATGTGCAGTAGCAGGAAATCCTTGTGTATCAGATAATATTTGGGAGCAATGGGCATCTTTTTCTTTCGATAGATTTAGGCGGTTAAAAACGTTTACACGTTTAGAACTACAATCATTTTTCGAATGGGAAACCCATCTATCGATTGGCAATCGATTGGCAGTTTTATTAAATCCACAAACACCAATTCTCGTTCTTGCTGTGATTTCTCTTTCTTCTTATTGGCTGGAAAGATACGCGATCGCGATAAATCCCAATACTCCTTTTACCATTCTCCAAAGGCTAGAAAATGATGGCAATCGTATTGTTCGTGCTGCGGCAAAAGCTAAGCTGGCAAACATTGAATTTACTGGTTGAGAAAAAATATTTTCGATCGCATCGGTTATTTTAACGATCGGCTTAAATCTTCAGGCGATCGCGAATGGGGAATGCGCGTTTCTTCAAGGGGCGATCGAATTATTTATGCAGATGATACTCGTGTCGCACATTCGGCTAGATCGAACTATCGTCAGCTACATCAAAAGATTGTCAGACTAGCTGGAGGCTTTCACGATTTAGGTAAGCTAACCATGAAAAGAGGCTGCCGTGCGACGACGAAATCGCGTCCTTACTCTGCGCGAAATTCAATTAGCGATCGCAAAGCAACTTAGTTTTTATTAGTGCGATCGCTGTTTAATTTAATTGTAGAGACATTCCATGGAATGTCTCTACAATTAAGCATTATCTTTTCATGTTACGAGCCATGTTGCGAAACATGTCTAGGTTGCTATCAACTTTACGAGGCTCAAAAGAATTTTGTTCTCGATCGGATTGAGGCTCAAAGCTAGCAGAATTGCCGTTGCTGCTACCATTACCGTTACCATTAACAGCGCCGTTGCCATTAAAAGATGTATTGTTGGTAAAAGAGCTATTACCGTTAAAGTTGTTAAAGTTTTTTTGATCTACAGAAGAAGTTTCTTTGACAACTTCAAATCCATTAGGATTTTTTATGGTTTTAGGAAAAGTGCGTCTTACTCTGACAGGTTTACGCATGAAATTTACGTCGCCAAAACTTTTCGAATCGTCTGGCTCTAAAAAGAAGTCGCTAGATCCCATTATTTCTCTCTTTTGATAAATGTTAAGCAAAATTGCGCCGACTTAAAATTTATCAAAAAATATTGATAAATGTAAAGCTTTTTAATTTAATTTTTGATGACGCTGACAAAAAACAGAGAAATTGCGGCGATTAAATTTACAACTGCGACTTGAGTTGACGTTGTTGCAGCGAGGTATGGAAGCGACTGTACACTAAACGATCTCCGTACCAAGATGCATACCAATAGGTATTTTGAACGATCGAACAAATTTCATCATCAGAGCGATCGAACCGAACTAAGCCGATATTATTAACGCCGACGACTTCTGTTCCTTCTTGAAGCCATTTATTGTGCCACAATCGTTTTAATAAATTAGGTAAGAAAGATAACCAATTATTGCGCTCTGAGTGCGGTTTGGGCAAGGAAAAGGTATTTTCTACATTTAATAAGCGAACTGGTTGACGACGAATCCATTTGAGAGTGCAAAATCGATCGGGCGATAAATGAGAAATCTGTTGCAAATTTTTAACTTCTTTCATTTGCCAAGGATGTTGCCAAATTGACCAATAACGCTGAGGTTCTCGAAATAAAATTGATTTAATTTTGGTGTGACTTAATTGCGTGAGCAACTCAGCATTGTTAAGCGAACTTGAAGTTAATTGAACTAATACGCGAGATGTTAAATAAGGATCGTTTGATAGCCAATAATCGAGACGAACCGCCGAACTGTAGTGAATGTCGCCAGAAAGAATTATAATGCGATCGCGCCATTCGAATAAAGTAGCTAACAATTCGGCTAAAGCAGAAGTATTAATATTCCAAGAATCGCCAACATCGCGACTAAAAACTTGACCCTGTTTTAAATACCATTGCTGAATACGATCGATCGTTCTCAAGCTAAATAAATTGGTTGGCGCGACAACTAAAGTCGCCTCAAAATCGTTTCGATCTTCACCTCCCAAAACTTGTCGGAGTTGTTTTTCGAAAGCACTCGGACAAAGCAACATCGGTGTAGCGATTGCTTCAGAATCGGCTGGATAACCCCGCCAAGTACGCGTATCGAGGACAATAATTTGATGGCAAGCACTTCTAATGGTATAATGCCAATCTAATGCTTCCTCGTCGCGATCGAGAACTAATACATCTGCTTCTCGATACATTTTTGGTAAACCCGTCCCTGGTTCGCAGCCAGGTAAACCCAAATAGCGCGCGATCTCGAATGATGCATCTCGATTTGTTCCAGCCGATCGCGACCATTCTCGTGCTGCTAACAAAAGTTTAAACCCCGATTGTCCTTTTTCAAATTGTTTTGGAGTGTTTCCCCACCCCTGAAAAAAGGCATACGCCAACAAAGCATTTTGCAAAACGCGCCGACCTAAAGGTTTGCCGAGAACTCGCAAACACCAAGCTTTATTTAAATACCAGTCATCGCTGACATCGTGGTCGTCAAAAATAGTATAAGTGGGAATGTTCGCTAATGCTCGTCTTACTTGCCAAAGTGTGCTGACAAACTGTTGTAAATTTTTTACTTCTTTATCCCAAAGCTTTGCGTCTTTTCGCTTCGATTTAATTTCTTTGCCTTTGGGAATAGATTCTAGCCAAAACGCTGGCGACAAAGATAGTAAATAAATCGCGCAATACTCACCCAAACTAAATAAATGACTCTTGGATCGACTTTCTTTATTACTTACTCCCGCAGTAAACCCCGCTTCCATCTCAGCGATCGCACTGCGTTTTCCAGAATGCAATTGTTTTGCAGTTATTTGCGTCATTCCCAATTGGGATGAAGTTTCTAAAGGCAATTGTTCTTCCCATCCCAGCAAAGTATCGCCTAGTTCGGTTGCCAAACCAAGCAAGCAATCAGCAACATCATCTCCATAAATTTGATCGCCAGTTAGCAATAGTTGATGGGGTCGATCGTCTGCCAGTCCTGCATTGCGATCGATTAAAATATCTAAAATTGGCAGCGCATCGTATCCTTCACCATGAGGTTTGCGACAAGAACCGTGAACGAGTTGTAAACGATCGATCTCTTCTGGTGGTAGAGAAAACGTTGGTAGCTGATGGAAAAAATAACTAATTGAAACCAAAGGCAAACTCTCAGAAGTTATTGCTTGCTGTAGAGTTTGTTGGTAAACTTCTAAATCTGCTGAAGAGGAATCGATCGCCCCAAAACTCAAATCGTAAGCATAGATTTGTCCCGATCGTAGATTTTCTCCAGATGCGGTAACGACAACTATGTGTAAATATTTTCCGAGTGCAATAGTTGTTTTTTCTCCAAACATGACGACACGATCGATCGTCTCGCCATTGTTTGTAGTTGCGTAGACTTCTAATTTTACTTGACGGGGTTCTTTGAGAACAAGCCAAACTGATATCGATTCTGAATCGGTATGTCGTAAAATTGGCCCTGCCAGCATTAAAGGTAATTGCGGAAGGCGATCGCGAAAATTAATCCAAGACATAAAGAATGTTGCTAGTAAAAATCTACAGCATTCTTCAAACTTACCAAAAAAATTGGGTTGAAAGCCCGGTCGTTATAAGCGCGGGACACTTTTTCCGAATATCTATTTATGTTTCATCTGTTTTTGTGTCTATTGTTTCTGGTTCGACAGTAAGTCTTGTATCATGCCTTTGACTGTGTTGACCTTGCCAAACTCCAATAGTGTAAGCAGTTGCTGCAAGTCCTCCAATGTTATTCGAACATTGTTCGATTTCTTTGCCGATCGCGCTTGCTGCGTCTTGTAATTGTCTATGAGTGGTTTCCAAATCTTCAATATTTTTAGTAATTTCTGTAATTGTTGCTTTAATTGCGCGTTCTCTTGTTTTTGATTTTTCAACTCTCCGCTCAATTCTGCTGAGTCTTTCGTCAGATCTAGTAATTGTTTCTGTAATTTCTCGTTCAATTCGATCGATGTCGAAATCACAATCTTCTGAGAGTTTAAAGTCTTTTCCAGCTTTTGATTTTCTGAGCTGAGAATATCTACTGCTGATTGAGCTTGTTTCCATTTTAGATGTAGTTCCGCACTTTTTTCTTGAGCTTTGTCTCTTTGTTCTATTAGACTTAATGTCGAGATTTTCACGGAAACATTGGGCATTTTCGGGTGAGGAACGTATCGATCTAAATTTTTCATTTGTGTAAATATTGGCAATTAATTTAATTGAATTAATTAGTTGTTGTTTAGAACTGTTGTAAATAGGTTCGAAATCGTATCGCTCGGCAATCGCCTGCCATTTACCTTTGCTGACTTGAGATATTTGCCAGTCGATACCCTCAATTTTTAGTTCTAAGAAAGACATGATTTAAATTTTTTGCTTTATTATTAAATATTGGTAGTTAATTTATTTAGCCGATCGAGAGCGTAAGCTCAGAAATAGCAATCGCGATCGCAACGCCTGCACGGAGTGCAATCGCTCGCTTTAAATCTAGCGAAGAAGTTTTTTTAGATTTGATTTGGTCAAAATTAATTGTAATTAGCTAAAGCATCGACAAGATAATTACTAAACATAAAAATAGTTTTACTTATTCCGCTAGTCAAGAAAATTGTAAAAATTAATAATTCTACAAAACTATTTTGAAAAGCTTTTAGATCGGTAAACACTTCACTAACAATACGAAAACCATCTAGTGGCGGAATGGGACACATATTAAATAAAAACAAGCCCATGTTAAGGTAAGCTGCCATAAAAAAGAATTTAATACTAATAATTCCACTTAGACCTGTAAACAAACTTAAACCGATCGTAAGAATAGCTAAAAGTGAAAGTAATAAATTAGTTAAAGGGCCAGCCGCCGAGACAATAATATTACCTAGTCTGGGATGGCGAAATTTGTAAGGATTGACAGGCATTTGCCCCCAAGCAAAACCACTAAGAATCATAAAAATTACAGAATACCAACCCATATGAACGATAGGATTTAAGGTCATGTGACCTGTTTTTATGGGCGTATTATCTCCTTGTGAAATGGCTGCTAAACCATGGGCGAGTTCGTGTAAACAAATAGAAATAACAATAATAGTAATAGCTCTTAAAAAATAGATCGGGTCGCTAAACAAAGTAGACAAAAACATATATTTTTAACGATCGTAAATAGAAGTTATGTAACTAGCAAATATCTAAAAAATTCCTAGCTACGATCGATTAAATTAAAATATGTCAGTATTAGCTGCGATTGCGTAGCACTCCCTACGGGAGATCGCGATCGCAACGCCTGCACGGAGACGGGGCGTTCTTTCTGACGAGGAGACCTCGCCAGCCAGCCCCTTTGCAATCGCGCGTTTTCAAACAAGCTAATTTATCGTTAAAATTTGAGTCTTGAATTTCAAACTTTAATTGATTTTCACATTTTGTAAAATTGTTTGAATTAGTTATCGCGCGAGTAAACGATTCTTGCCCAAACTTGAATTGGTTTGGAAAATCTGTAGTGGTAGTCTTGTAGATCTCTAGGACTCATTCCTTGTTGACGGGCTTCCTCAAATAACTTCACAATTGATATCATCGCTTTTTGAGCATCCGCCGATGACCGAGGATTAGTCGCCAGTAAAGCTTCAAATTCTTCTCTAAGTTTAGCAGTCCCTCCATTAGATAAATAATGGCTTGCATCCGCTCGATTCGATCGATCTGCGGCTTTAATTAGTTCACAAGCAACTGGAGGTGCGTTGGTGCTAACTTGCTGAGAGTCGTTTGGATTTATGCCATCTAATAATTGAGTTTGAGGCAAAGTGTAAGCATGAGTTAACTCATCGTAAGCTAAAACTTCTCCCGTTTCGATGTGATAAATCCAGCCATAAATTTGCAGTTTTTTTCGGTGTAGTTTTGCTTGCACGACTGGATAGGTTTTGAGATTATCTATCTGAATCAAAACGTTTTCAGCCACCAAAATCTCGATTAACTCTTCTTCCTCATTGTCTGGATAATTTTCTAGTACCAGACGACGGGTAGATTCAGCATGTTTTAACCAGTTATAAACTAAAGGCATACTCGCTTGTAGTTTATTAAGCTGAAGTAATCCCTTCATTGCTCCACAATGAGAATGTCCACACACCACAATTTGTTCGATTCCCAGAGCATCAATGGCATATTCAATAGTTCCTCCTTCACCCCCATTAGCTGCTCCATAGGGAGGTATAATGTTACCAGCGTTTCGAATTACAAACAGTTCTCCTACATCAGTTTGAGTGATCAGGTTAGGATCGATCCGAGAATCAGAACAGGTAATAAAAAGTACTCTCGGTTTTTGACCATGTGAAAGTTGTGTCAGAAGTTGTTGATGAGTTGGAACATAGGTATGCCTAAATTGATGCAGACCGCGAATTAGCTTCTTCACTGTGGTTTGTTTTCCCAGAAGGTAAAAAAATAGAGTAATTTTTTTTATTATCCTGCAAAACTATGGCAATTAATTAAAGATAAACTGTTCTGTGATTAGAAAGTAGAGAGCGCTTAATTCTATCTTTAGTAGTACTGCAGTATCTGTCCAAAGTTAGTTACTAGTTTTCAAAATAAGACCGAAACTTAAATATATCCAAACAGGCGAGCCAGGAAGTCGCCAACAAAACTACCAATTAACAAGGTTTTTTCAAAATATTACAAACTTTTGTAACAATAATGCCGTCATAACAGCATAACAGCTTGACAGACCTGTGAAGAATGAGTAACCTACTTAGATATACCCGGGTAAAACATAAACTTAGTGATATGCAAAGTAAGCACAAAGTAACTCTATATCTTCCTCCTGAACTTCATAGGCAATTAAAAATTAGAGCTGCTATAGATACAGAGTCAATGTCAGTCATGGTAGAAAAAGCAATTTCCTTCTACCTAGAGCATCCAGAAAAAATAGAACAAGTAGAGCCAGGTCGCCGAAACACTCACCAACTACATATCTGTCCCGAATGCGAGACAGTTTTGGCAGTCAGAGACGGACGCATGGTTTCACTAAAAAATCAACCTACTGTTATTGACGAAGAATTGCCTATTGAGGTAAGAGAAACAGCAAATTCTCAAGGGGAAGAAGAACTAGTTCCCTGCTAAGGCTCTCCAGCTAAAGCGAAGTCAGTGGTTCAACCGTAAAAACTACTTAGGTCGATTTCATGAAAGAAGAGCTAAGCATCCTCATACAAGCTCAGTATCCACTTATCTACCTCATCACACCAGAGGAAGAGAGAGCCGAGCAAGCAATATCTAAAATAGCGCAGATGAATTCCGAACATCGACGCGTCTATGTTTGGACGGTTACCCACGGCATAGTTGAATGCGGACAGCCCAGACAAACTACTCAACACAATACTGTTTCGCCAGAAGCGGCGATCGAATGGGTGGTGCGTCAGCGCGAACCAGGTATTTATATATTCAAAGATTTACATCCTTTTATTGATAATCCAGCAGTAACTCGTTGGTTGCGCGATGCGATCGCTTCTTTTAAAGGAACGGAGAAGGTGATTATGTTAATGTCTCCGCTTCAGCAAGTTCCGATTGAGTTAGAAAAAGAAGTAGTAGTTATCGATCATGCTCCGCCAGATTTGGCAGAATTAAATCAAGTTTTATCAGCACAGCTACAAAAAAGTAAGAATCGCCGCATCACTACAGAGGCGAGAGAAAAATTGCTCAAAGCAGCGCTTGGCTTAACTAGAGACGAAGCCGAAAAAGTTTACCGCAAAGCTGAAGTAAAAGCTGGTCGGCTTACAGAAGAAGAAGTTGATATAGTTCTTTCTGAGAAAAAGCAACTGATTCGCCGTAATGGCATTTTAGAATTTATCGAAGAGGACGAGACTTTAAAAGCGGTAGGTGGATTAGAGGAATTAAAGCGCTGGTTAACGCAACGTTCTGATGCTTTCACCGAGAAAGCGAGAGAATATGGGCTTCCTCAACCTAAAGGTATGCTCATTTTAGGTGTACCGGGTTGCGGTAAATCGCTAATAGCCAAAACTACATCTCGTCTGTGGGGATTGCCCTTATTGAGATTAGACATGGGCAGAGTCTATGATGGTTCTATGGTAGGTCGTTCGGAAGCAAATTTACGCAACGCTCTAAAAACCGCCGAATCCATATCTCCGACCATACTTTTCATAGACGAATTAGACAAAGCTTTTGCTGGTGGTGCTGGTTCGGGCGACTCTGATGGCGGTACTTCAAGCAGAATCTTCGGTTCTTTCTTGACTTGGATGCAGGAAAAAACATCGCCTGTGTTCGTGATGGCAACAGCTAACCGAGTTGAAAAATTGCCTGGTGAATTTCTTCGTAAAGGGCGTTTTGATGAAATATTCTTTGTCGATTTACCAACTCCAGAAGAGCGACAAGATATTTTCAGAATTCACCTCAGCAAGCGACGCACTGACATTAGTCGCTTCGCCTTAGACCAACTGGCAACAGTTTCTGATGGTTTTTCTGGAGCAGAGATAGAGCAAGCGATTATAGCTGCCATGTACGATGCTTTTGCACAAGCGCGTGAGTTTACTCAGCTAGATATCATCGCTGCAATTAAAGCTACTCTACCTTTGTCTCGCACTATGACTGAGCAGGTAACAGCGTTACGAGATTGGGCGCGACAAAGAGCGCGACCTGCTTCAGCCTCCGTTGCTGAATACCAGCGACTGGAGTTTTAACAGGCTTTCTTCTGCTATGCAGGAGCAAAGACTAGCATTAATGCTAGTGGTTTTCTTAAAAAACTGCCATAAATTTAAAATGGCAGATTACAATTCCCAAAAGTTGTTGTTTACTTCTCTTCTACTGGAGGAATCTAAATCATGTCTCACTTTAGCACTCTACGTACCAAGATCGCTGATTCTGAAATTCTCAAAAATTCTCTCCGCGACCTCGGTATTAACGTAAAGACTGACGCTGATGTTCGCGGATACAATGGTCAAAGAATTCGCGCTGACATCGTTGCCGTTTTAGAAGGCGAGTACGATCTCGGCTGGTCTGGTAACAGCGATGGCACTTTTGACCTCATTGCCGACCTATGGGGTGTTGCCAAAAAGCACAACCAAACCGAGTTGATCAACTCTATCAACCAAAAATACGCTGTCAACAAAACCTTGGCAGAAGTAAAACAACGCGGTTTAAACAATGCCAATGTCAAGTTGGTTCTTCAATAAATTTATTTGAAGCGCGTTCCCAAGCAAAGGGTTGACCACCTAATAGGTTAACCCTTTTTTTTTAAGAAAACAAGAACTATATTCCGAAACAAAAAGGCAACAAATTTTATTTTGTTGCCTTTTTAAGGTTTATTCTAGAAATGCTTCGGGATTTATCGCTTTATTTAGATGTATGCTCGATTTTAAGAGATTATAGCTGCGGGAGTAGGCGACCATCGTCCAACCGCTTTACTAATAACGATTAATTCTTGCATTAGGCGATCGAAACGTTCTGGAGTCAAAGATTGAGGCCCATCAGAGAGAGCTTTAGCAGGATTGGGGTGTACTTCAATCATTAGAGAATCGGTACCGGCAGCGATCGCCGCTTTTGCCATGTCGGGAACATATTCGGCGCGACCAGTGCCGTGACTGGGGTCGATCGCGATCGGTAAATGAGTTAAAGTTTTTAAAACTGGCAGTACCGAAAGATCGAGAGTATTGCGAACGTAATGCATGTCGAAAGTGCGAATGCCGCGTTCGCAGAGAATCACATTAGGATTACCAGCAGCTAAAATATATTCTGCTGCCATCAACCATTCATCCATGGTAGCGGACATCCCGCGCTTGAGAAACACTGGTTTATCTTGCGCTCCCACTTTTTTTAGCAGAGAAAAGTTCTGCATGTTTCTCGCACCAACTTGCACAATGTCGGCAACTTCAGCAATTTTTTCGAGATCGGCAGTATCCATCACTTCAGTAATAATGCCCAAACCAGTCGCTTCACGAGCAGCAGCTAACAAACCAAGGGCGCTTTCTCCGTGTCCTTGAAACGCGTAGGGCGAGGTACGAGGTTTGAAAGCACCTCCGCGCAAAAACTGCGCTCCTGCTGCTTTAACGCGCCTAGCAGTTTCAACAATCATTTCCTCGTTTTCAACCGAACAAGGGCCAGCAATAACGACCACAGGATGATTTCTGCCAAAAGCAACGTTGCCGTTAGGGGTAGAAACTACAACTTCGCTGGGTTCGCCGTGACGAAATGCCAAACTAGCTCGTTTAAATGGCTTTTCTACTCTTAGTACTTCTTCAATCCAAGGACTGATTTCTTGAATTTGCAGGGGGTCTAAAGAAGCAGTTTCACCAACTAAGCCGATCACAATTTTGTGTTTGCCAATAATTTTTTCTGGCGTTAGTTTCCATTCTTTGAATTCTTGGCTAATTCGCTCTATTTCCAACTCTGGAGAACCAGGCTTCATGACTACGATCATCTCAAAGTTCCTCGTTTGTAGTTGAGTTGTTTGTTTTACCCTTTACCCGAAACAGGTGGGCAAATTGAATTGACAAC
>JBOFLQ010000057.1:0-5658 GCA_051657945.1 Xenococcaceae cyanobacterium
AGAAGGCAGGAGGCAGGAGGCAGAGGGCAGAAGGATCGATTTCCGTGGGATTCCGACCCGCCAGCAATCGAAGACCGCCAACTTTTGGTTTGGCGGGGGTCTTGAACCCAAATGCGAGAAAGACAATGGGGCTGCTCAATCGACAAGCCAACCTCCTGCCCTCTGCCCTCTGCCCTCTGCCTTTCTCGCGCAGCGAGATAAACTCAAAATATACCAACCTATAAAAAGAAAATATATGAGTCAACAATTTGATTACGACCTAGTTATTATTGGTGCTGGCGTGGGCGGACACGGTGCGGCAATACATGCTGTTAAATGTGGTTTAAAGACAGCAATTATCGAAGCTGCCGATATGGGTGGAACTTGCGTCAATCGCGGTTGTATTCCTTCTAAAGCACTACTGGCAGCATCGGGAAGAGTGAGAGAATTACGAGATACTTCTCATCTACAAAGCATGGGAATAAATGTTGGTGGCGTGCAGTTTGATAGAGGCGCGATCGCCGCCCATGCTAATGACTTAGTCGGTAAAATTCAAGGCGATTTAACCAATAGTTTGACACGCCTCAAAGTCGAGACAATTAGAGGTTGGGGTAAGATTATTGCAGCACAAAAAGTTTCTGTCACAACCGATAGTGGAGAAAAAATTCTCACTGCTAAAGATATTATGCTTTGCCCTGGTTCGATTCCTTTCATTCCTCCTGGTATAGAAACTGACGGCAAAACAGTTTTTACCAGCGATGATGCAGTTCGTTTAGAAAGCGTACCAGATTGGATTGCTATTATTGGTAGCGGTTATATTGGTCTGGAATTTTCTGACGTTTATACTGCGCTAGGGGCTGAAGTAACCATGATTGAAGCCCTAGATAAGTTAATGCCAGGATTCGATCCCGACATTGCTAAAATTGCTGAGAGAGTTTTAATTACACCTCGCGATATCGAAACTTATACAGGTGTATTTGCTACTAAAATTATTCCTGGTTCGCCAGTAGTTATCGAATTAACAGATGCCAAAACCAAAGAAGTAGTTGAAGTACTAGAAGTAGATGCTTGTTTGGTTGCAACAGGACGTATTCCTGCTACCAAAAATTTGGGATTGGAAAATGTCGGCGTAGAAACCAACAGAGGTTTTATTCCCGTCGATGACAAAATGAGAGTCCTCAAAGATGGCGCACCAGTACCCCATCTTTGGGCAGTAGGCGATGCCAATGGTAAAATGATGTTAGCTCACGCGGCTTCCGGTCAAGGTGTGATTGCAGTAGAAAATATTTGCGATCGCCCTAAAGAAATTGACTACAGAAGCATTCCCGCCGCTGCTTTTACTCATCCCGAAATTAGCTATGTAGGTATGACCGAACCAGCCGCTTGTGAATTAGGAGCAAAAGAAGGATTTGAAGTCGCAACGGTAAAAACTTATTTTAAAGGTAATTCCAAAGCGTTAGCTGAAAAAGAAACCGACGGCATGGCAAAAATTATTTATCGCAAAGATACGGGCGAACTTCTGGGCGTACACATCATTGGTATTCATGCGTCAGATTTAATTCAAGAAGCAGCCAACGCGATCGCCAAAAGAGATTCAGTCCACAATCTCGCCTTCAACGTTCATACTCATCCCACACTCTCAGAAGTTTTGGATGAAGCTTATAAGCGAGCAGTAGTATAGTTTTGAATAGGGAATAGGGAATAGGGAATAGGGAATAGTGTGCCGCGTAGCAAATTATTACTTATTACTTATTACTTAACCAAATAACCGAGAACTCATGGAAATTAGAAGACGCAGACCAAATCCATCCGTTGCTACAGGCGAAATAGTCTATCAAGCTAAAATACCTGATGCCGAACCAACTAATATTTTAGAAGAGATTGTTTGGCATAAAGAAACCGAAGTAGATAAGATGCGCGATCGCCTACCTTTATTAAAATTACGCCAGCAGGTAGAAACCGCGCCACCACCTCTAGATTTTTTAGCAGCTTTGCGTCAAGGTAAAACCGAACCCGCACTAATTGCTGAAGTTAAAAAGGCATCTCCGAGTAAAGGTGTAATTCGAGAAGATTTCAATCCCGTCGCGATCGCCCTTGCTTACGAACGAGCAAATGCTAGTTGTATTTCAGTACTGACCGATGAAAAATTTTTTCAAGGTAGTTTTGAAAACCTCAGTTTAGTTCGACAAGCAGTAACTATTCCTTTGCTTTGTAAGGAATTTATTATTTATCCCTACCAAATTTACATGGCGCGTGCCAAAGGTGCGGATGCTGTATTATTAATTGCAGCAATTTTGAGCGATCGCGATTTACAATACTTCCTCAAAATTATCGCTGGTTTGAGTATGACAGCTTTGATTGAAGTTCATACTCTAGAGGAATTGGATCGCGTTTTAGCAATAGATGGCATTAAACTAATTGGCATCAACAATCGCAATCTCGAAAATTTTTCTGTAGACTTGCAAACTACTTGCAAGCTTCTAGAAGCAAGAGGCGAACAAATTCGCGATCGAGAAATTTCGATCGTCAGCGAATCGGGTTTGTATGCGCCTGAAGACTTAACCCTAGTCAAAGAAGCTGGTGCTAGTGCTGTTTTAATCGGCGAATCGATCGTCAAACAACCAGATCCAGGTGCAGCGATCGCAGATTTATTTCAAAAACGTTAATGATAGGAGTGATAGAGTAATAAGTGTGCCGCGTGTGCCGCGTAAAAACTTTTGAATGCGTGAATGCGTGACTTTTCCCTATCCCCTATCCCCTAGCCCCTATCCCCTAGCCCCTTCTTCCACCCGATCGCCTGTATTGACATCAAACCAATGAATTGATTTTTCTGGAATCGCTAACTTAATTCTTTTTCCTTCCCAAATGCGGTCATTTGGTAACAATGTTCGCAACGTATGTTCGCAACCATCAACGCGAAGACTAATCAAATTTTCTTTACCTAGTTCTTCGACCAAATAAATTTGTCCTTCGATCGCCCCAGGATCTTCGCTGACTGTCAAATGAAGATCTTCGGGACGGATGCCAAAAACGATCGAAGACGGAACGTTATTACAATGGGGTACAGCATGTCTAAAATCCCCTAAAACTGCACCTCGATTATCGCATTTAAGCGTTAACAAATTCATTTGCGGACTGCCAACAAAACCAGCTACAAATTGATTGGCAGGTTGGCTGTAAATTTTTTGGGGCGAATCTAACTGTTGCACCAAACCATCATAAAGAACGGCTACTTTGCTCGATAAAGTCATTGCTTCGGTTTGATCGTGAGTAACGTAAACAACGGGTTTATTTTGCTGTTTGAATAATTGTTTTAGCTCCGCCCGAACTTGTTCGCGCAAAAGGGCATCGAGATTGCTAAGAGGTTCATCTAACAAAAATACTTCTGGATTTCTTACCAAAGCACGGGCAAGGGCAACGCGCTGCCTTTGTCCTCCAGACATTTGAGCGGGTTTGCGATCGAGTAAATGTGTGAGATCGAGTTTGAGGGCAGCATCTTCAACCCTACTACGAATTTCTGCTGTGGGAATTTTGCGTAATTTGAGGGCAGCACCAATATTTTCAGCAGCACTCATGTGAGGATAAAGCGCATAACTTTGAAAAACCATGGCAATGTTGCGATCGCCTGGTGCTAAGCGATCGACCTTGAGATCGCCGATCGAAATTGTTCCTTGAGTAGGTGCTTCCAGTCCAGCAATTAAGCGCAATAAAGTTGATTTGCCACAACCAGAAGGCCCTAACAAAGTAAGAAATTCGCCGTCATCCACTTCAAGAGTTACATCTTTAACGGGAATAATCTTCGAGCTATATTTTTTTTGTAGATTTTCTAAGCAAAGTTTAGCCATGATCTTAGTCATCGAGAATTTTGTGTCAATCTTATTCAGTAATTCTCGCGCAAGAATTTTATTTGAGTTTCAAATTGTTGACAAACATAATTTATCTCGATCGCTTTTAAAGAAACTATTAAACAAAGCTAAACTAGATAAAAAAAGATTACACTGTTTCTATCAGTTGCGAAGAACGGCTCGATCGATTTAAGACAATTAAGTAAAGATGATAGCGATGACTGCTTCACCAACCGTAATTAAAGAAAAAGCCGATCGAGTAATTCCCAAGACCTATCCCAACTATAAGGTAATTGTACTCAACGACGATTTCAATACCTTTCCACACGTTGCCGAGTCTTTGATGAAATATATTCCAGGAATGACAAGCGATCGAGCTTGGCAACTTACCAATCAAATACATGAGGAAGGACAGGCAATTGTTTGGGTAGGGCCTCAAGAACAAGCCGAACTCTATCACCAACTATTAAGCCGCGCTGGTTTGACTATGGCACCGATCGAAGCTGCATAAACCGGTTCGTTGCCCGTTGCCCGTTGCCCCATTCCCTTTTTTACTGAGCTGGTTTGACTATGGCACCGATCGAAGCTGCATAAATCGGTTCGTTGCCCGTTGCCCGTTGCCCCATTCCCTTTTTTACTGAATATTACAAAACTTACGCTGGCGATCGAGACCTAATTCTTGCCAGGAAAAGGCAAAATGACTGACAGAATTAACTTGAGGTAAAGCCGAGCGAATGGCTTGCATTTGTGTTTCTAAGGGAGGATGAGCGTTAAAATTTGCTCCCCAAACCCCAGCAAGAGCGGGAGTGACTTTCGTGCCAGCAGGGGCTGTTTTTAGTACTTGTTTGATTTCATTAACGATACAACTCGCATCTTGACCGCAGGTACTATAAGACATGGGATGCCATTCCATATTCGACGGGAATCGATCCCAAGCTTGCAAGCGAGAATCAAAGCCGCTATGACCGACTAAACGATTGCCATCTGGGAAAAAGACTGCTCCAGTCGGTAAGCCCTGACGCATTGCAGGTTGAGAGGCAAAGGCAAGAAAATCGAGAACTCCTTGGGCTGCATGAGCGACGCTGAGATACCATAAATCTTGTTGGAGTTTGGCATGACGATATTGAGCTGAAGGCTTTTGTTTGTTATCGATTTGACGACCTTGCCAATTTGGTTCGCCTTCAGAAGCATAAAGTTTATCGATCGCAGATACGTCTCGAACCGAAATGTTACCTTGTTTGATAAAGCGTTCGATCGCAGCCGCTCCTTTTTGATTGGAAGCTCTATTGTAAAGAGTTTTTAAGGAGGCATCGCCATAAATCCACAAATCATTGACGCGATTGACTACAGATTGTCTTCCCGAACCGCGAGGATAGCGAACGTAGTCAAATAACATACCGTCGGGATTTCTACTCAGTATGGCTTGAATTAAATTGTGATAGTCAGTCTGGGCTTGTTTGTTGTAAGGATCGATAAAGGCTTGGGATCGATCGTCAACAAAATTGATACTGTCTTCGCCTTTGCCGTTACGTGCTAGGGCTTCTTGGCGATCGGCACGTTGGGCGTAGGTATAGCCAAAGTTCATAGTAAACAGCCAAGCATAGACTTTGAGTCCTCGTTCGCGTCCTTTTTTGATAGTTTGTGCCAGGAGATCTGCTTTTTCAGCACCTGGAGAACGTACTACCGAAATCCAAGGAGAATTATTTTCTGCTGGCGGTAAGAGTACCTGAGAATCGTAAAATACTTCGAGGTAGACTTTGTTGTAACCTTTGGCGACGATGCGGTCTAAAATGCGATCGAGCGAACCAGCACTAACATCGCATGGATACAAACG
>JBOFLQ010000058.1:0-9626 GCA_051657945.1 Xenococcaceae cyanobacterium
TGTTGCGATACATGAATCTTGCCATGACTACTTACACATGAGCAAATAAAGAGTTTCGGGAGCTGGGTGCGGGGAAATCTCGCACGCCCAGATCTAACAGAGAGGGGCGGAGTTTAATAGCTCCCCTCGACTCTACCAATTGCAATGAATAGTCATTCAATTAGTACAAAAATATCTAGCGCTATCGTTAGAATTTTTCGAGCGCAGTTAATAGTCATCCAATTAGTACAAAAATATCTAGCGCTATCGTTAGAATTTCTCGAGCGCAATGAATAGTCATCCAAGTAGTACAAAAATATCTAGCGCTATCGTTAGAATTTCTCAGAAGACAGATCGAAGGCTAATTAATTAGATATTTGTCCCTAAAATTAGTAACTATTGGAAGAACAACTTCGAAGCAATAAACAAAGACAAAATGCCACTAGCACCTTGGCGATCGCCATTAGCTCGCGCTTTACATTTAAATCGTTCTCAACCCTATTCTCGTTACATGCAATTGGCAACTGTTACCAAAGACGGTTTTCCTGCCAATCGTACTGTAGTTTTTCGCGAATTTTTAGACAATCGCGATCGCATCGCCTGCGCGGAGCGCAATCGCTTGAAAACAATAACCGATTCTCGCAGCGACAAAATCGAACAAATTCAAGCTTGTCCGTGGGGAGAAATTTGTTGGTATTTTACTAAAACTCGCGAACAGTTTCGCTTATTTGGTAGTCTTATTCTCGTTACCGTAGATTGTAGCGATCGCGCTTTACAACAAGCACGTCAGGAAACTTGGCAAAACCTTTCAGATTCAGCCAGACAACAATTTTCTTGGCCAAATCCCAAACAAAACCGAACAGAGGATAAACAAGCTTATTCGATTCCCGTTTCAGCCAAAGATATACCTCTAGACAATTTCTGTCTTTTGTTACTCGAACCGAACAAAGTAGATTATTTAGAATTACGTGGCGAACCACAAAATCGAACCATTTATATTCTGCAAGATTCACAAACTTGGCAGGTGCAAGCAGTTAATCCGTGAAGTACCCGACACTCACCTATCGGCTTTGGCGCGACGCTAATCCGAAGCGAATATAGCGCGGGGCTTCCCGCACGTAGAGCTAAATTTCCGTTCCTTCTAAATACTGTCTAATTTCTTTGTCTCTAAGCAAACAGCTTTTAATACTTTGGGATTCGCTTTGACTATCTTTAGATTCAGAACAAACCACAGCCGCCACTAAGGCATCATTTCGAGATTGGGATTGCTTTAAATCTGATATTTGTTGTTCTAGAGATTCGATGCGATCGACCAAAGCGCGAATGACATTTGCTTCGGAGTCTGGTAAATTTCCGTGTTCGAGGGGATTAACTTTTACTCCCGATCGATAAACAATTCTGCCAGGAATACCAACTACGGTACAGTCCGAAGGAACATCTCGCAATACTACCGAACCAGCACCGATACGAACATTATTACCGATAAGAAGATTGCCAAGTACTTTTGCGCCAGTACCGACAACTACATTTTCTCCCAAAGTTGGGTGACGTTTGCCGCTTTGTTTTCCTGTACCACCAAGAGTAACTTCTTGATAGATTAGACAGTTATTGCCTACGATCGCCGTCTCGCCGATCACTACTCCCATACCGTGATCGATAAACACTCCTTTACCTATTTGCGCTCCTGGATGAATTTCAATACCTGTTAAAAAACGAGCAAAATGAGAAATTAATCTGGGAAGAAAGGGAATACCGAGCTTGTATAGCCAATGAGCTAAGCGGTGAAATGTAAGTGCGTGTAACCCTGGATAGCAAAAAAGCACCTCTAGCCAATTGCGAGCGGCAGGGTCATTTTTAAAGATAGCGCGAAAGTCAGCAACTAAAGAAGACAGCACGATGAATATCCGTTTTTGTCTAACTAATCGCTATCTATTCTATCTTCTCTTGAGTATTTCTTAAATTCACTTCAAATAATTTGCCCAAACCAATCAAAAAATTTGGAAAATTTGCGGACATAATTATGTCGTAAGCTATGGCAAATTGGTATTTAGGTTTAATTCGCTATCGCTAACTCGATCGGTTCTAAATGTTAACAGTGACGGACGCAAGCATAAATATGCTAAAGCGCCAAACATTGGTATTAAAGCAACTAACCAAAAGAGTTGTGAATTGCTATTCCAGCCTCGACGCCCCATATCGTCGCTTAATAAAGTTGGATAGGGAAATAGCAGACAAAACAAGCAAAATGCCAAACTCATGGCATGAACGAAACGATTAATTTGAAATTGCTCGAAAAAGGCAGACCAATCGCCAAAAAATAAGGCATAGCCAAGTAAAACGATCGTACTAAGTGTCAAAATCACTCCAGTCGATCGCGAATCTAACAACTTTAACCAAGCGTCTTTAAAACCGAAAAATTGTTGATTTGGCTGGCGTAGTGCCAAGTATGGAATTAATCCAATTACTCCCGTTCCCACCGAAGCTAGTATAAAAAACCACGCAGGTATTTTTTGCATTCTACCATCGGGAAAAATGAGACAACTGTAGATAAGCAACCAGATGCCGATCGAACCGAACAAGGAGATTAGGACTGGATTAATTTTGGGAATTTGTCCTGCGAGTAAAGTTTGAATTGGTTGGAAAATATCGGGTTGTATGGGAGGAGCAAACAGCAGAACATACATAATAAATCCAAACCAAATCAGCCAGAGAAAAAGTTTGCGTCCCATTGCTTTCAAGTTTGTTGCAATTACATTTTTATTGTTAAAACTCGCTCGAACTTAAAACTCTTTCAGAAGACAGAATAATATTTAATTTTCGATCGCCTTAATGATGAAGACGCGACCTACCTACGGTAGTGCGAAGCCATTGTTTGCGTTTTTACTAAATTAATGTTGCTTGTTGAATCCACTTTTGAACTAAACCAACTGAAGGACATAAATTTTGACGTTGTAGGGTAGCAACTTGTAACTTCACAATTTGTCTATGTACCCGATGCACGGGATTCTGTTTCAATTGAATGACTGAAACAATGCCAGAGTGCAACAATAATCCGCAGTATTGGCAACCAACATCAGGAATGCGCGCGAGATCGGCTAAAGCGACCCATTTGCTAAGATACAAAATATTAATTTGTAAATCGATCGCAAGTTGTTGTTTGGACTGAAGAGTATTTGCTTTCTCTAATAATTGTTTGGTATTTACAATCCCATAGTTTTGAAGCAAAGCAATATCTGTTTCGCTTAACCCAGGTAGTTGGTCGATCGACCAATATTGTGATTTCATTTCATCTCTACATTCATCTCTATTATTTAAGATGAACAATTTTCTATCTTCTACTCTATACCAGCGTCGTCAGAAGCTAACCAAATTATTGAAATCACCAGCTATATTTTGGTCTGGACGCGCTCAATCGAGAAATTTTCCAGCTAATCACTTCCCATTTCGCGCCAGCAGTCATTTTCTCTATTTTGCAGGTTTACCTTTAGATAACGCAGCAATTCGCCTAGAAGATGGCAAACTAACCTTATTTATAGACGATCCAGAGGTAGATGCTGCACTCTGGCACGGAAAAATGCCAAATCGAGAAGAAATTGCCCGTCAGATTGGTGCGGATGCTGCTTATCCTCTAGCAGAATTGTCAGGAAAAACAGCAGCAGCAGCAACGATCGCCGTCCAAGATCTCCATACTTATCAACAACAATGTCAATTACTCGATCGCGCGATCGCACCAGCTAAAATAGCCCAAGGAATCGATCTAGAATTAATTGAAGCTGTTATTTGTTTGCGATTGACTCACGATTGCGAAGCTTTAAATGAAATTCGTAAAGCAGCAGCAGTTTCAATTGAAGCTCATTTAGCAGGAATGAGGACAGTTACCAAAGCAAAAACTGAAGCTGAAGTTAGAGCGGCGATCGAAGCAGTAATTATCGCCCACAACATGAGTTGTGCTTATGGTAGTATCGTCACCGTTCATGGAGAGGTATTACACAACGAACAATACCATCATCCTTTGCGATCGGGCGATTTATTATTAGCAGATGTCGGCGCAGAAACCGAGTTAGGATGGGCATCAGATCTTACTCGTACTTATCCTGTCTCTGGTAAATTTTCTTCTACTCAGCGAGATATTTACGATCTAGTTTTAGCCGCCCACGATACTTGTATTGCTAAAATGCGTCCGGGAGTAGAATATCTCGATATCCATTTACTTGCTTGTCAGGTTATTGCCCAAGGTTTAGTAGATTTAGGGATTTTACGAGGTAACCCTACAGATTTAGTTGAAATGGACGCACACGCTTTATTTTTTCCCCATGGAATCGGGCATTTGTTGGGTTTAGACGTTCACGACATGGAAGATTTGGGCGATCTAGCTGGATACGAACAAGGAAGAACGAGAAGCGATCGCTTTGGTTTGGGATATTTAAGATTGAATCGACCTTTGCGATCGGGTATGGTGGTAACGATCGAACCAGGTTTTTATCAAGTACCAGCCATTTTGAACGATCCGCAATTTCGTTCCCAATATCGAGATGTAGTTAATTGGGAACGTCTCGCTCAATTTGCCGATGTCAGAGGCATTCGCATCGAAGATGATGTTCTAGTCACAGCATCGGGAAGCGAAGTCTTAACGGCTACATTACCTACTAATGCAGACGAAATAGAGAGCAGGGATTAGTCAAAAGTTATTATCCGATGCCCATTGCCCATTGCCCATTGCCCATTTCTAAAACAATTCAGCTTCTTTAAACCGATCCATCTGCTGTGCGTTAGCAGCTTCGCCGCAAGTACGGGGCGTGGGAAAAATCTTGCCTGGATTGGCTAAATTTTTGGGGTTAAAAGCTTGGCGCACGTATTGCATTGTTTCTAAGTCGGCTTCGCTAAACATGTCGGGCATGTAGCAATTTTTGTCCGAACCAATGCCGTGTTCTCCTGAAATACTTCCTCCAGCTTTGACGCAAAGTTTTAAAATCTCGCCGCCCAATTCTTCAACTTGCTTAAATGCCCCAGGAATGGCATTATCATAAAGTATGAGAGGATGGAGATTGCCGTCGCCAGCGTGAAAAACGTTAGCAACACGATAGCCGTATTGTTTGCTCAAAAGCTCCATTTCCTTAAGTACGGATACTAATTGTGTGCGCGGAATTACTCCATCTTGAACGAAATAATTTGGACTGATATGCCCCGCCGCCGCAAAAGCTGCTTTACGACCTTTCCACATTTTTAAACGAGTTTCTGCATCTCTAGCAGAGGTAACGTTTCTCGCACCGTTTTTCTTACAGATTTCGGCGACTTTTTGTTTGTTAGTGGATACTTCTACCTCCAAACCGTCTAATTCTACTAAAAGAATTGCTCCTGCATCGCGAGGATAACAACCCGTGGCAACAACATCTTCGACAGCATTAATGCTGAGATTGTCCATGATTTCCATGCCCCCAGGAATCATTCCCGCACTAATGATTTCAGCTACAGTTGCACCAGCTTCTTCGATCGAATTAAAATCTGCCAAAACAACGCAAATCGATTCGGGTGTTTTGAGAATTCTCAAAGTAATTTCGGTAGCAATTCCTAAAGTACCTTCCGAACCGACAAATAAACCCGTCAAATCGTATCCAGGCATCTCGTCAACCGCACCGCCAACATCTACGATCGAACCGTCGGGAAGAACTAATTTTAAACCGAGGACGTGATTGGTAGTCACTCCATATTTGAGACAATGAACGCCCCCAGAATTTTCAGCAACATTTCCACCGATCGAACAAATAATTTGACTCGAAGGATCGGGTGCGTAATAGAAACCCGCACCGCTAACTGCTTGAGTTACCCAATTATTAATTACTCCTGGTTGGACGACGACGCGCTGATTTTCTAGATCGACATTTAAAATCTGTTTCATCCTCGCCGTGACGATTACGATACAATCTTCAACAGGTAACGCACCGCCAGATAAACCAGTACCAGCACCTCTAGCTACCCAAGCAATTGAGTGGCGATCGCATATTTTTACGATGGCGGCTATTTGTTCGGTAGTGCGTGGAAGTACAACCAGTGCGGGGCGTTTGCGATAGCTAGCTAAACCGTCGCATTCATATGTTAATAATTCTTCTTTGCGTTTAACGACTCCATCTTTACCGACAACAGTTTCTAGTTCTTTAATTATTGGTTGCCATTTATTATCTGTTTGTTTGAAAAATTTGCTAAGGATTGCCATTTTTTTATTGGTATAAATTTTAGTCTTCAAATAATCTTTAATGAACGTTTGGAGTTGACTGAAGATTTTTTCAGTAATAATATTTTTCTGTTAATTTAAATCTAATAATATATAAATTTAAATATGTCTTATATTGGCATTTGGTTGGCGATCGCGCTGATATCGATTTTATGGGTAGAATTAGTCAGAGATTTTTATCACGTCCTTTCTCATGTCTGGCAACCATTATATCGTTTGCACGTTTGGCATCATAAAGTTTTTCGTCGAGATTTAACCGCAGTTAGCGAAGAAATCTACCGTCAAGCGCACTGGTATAACGACGTACCAGAAGCAGCAGTCATGCTGATTTTAAGTTTACTGCCTTGGTTGGTAACATATACGATCGCGCCAGGCTACCAACAAGCAACTTGGATTGGATCTTTATATACTTTTAGTTTTCTTTTGAGTGCGATCGCGCGCGGTGCGGGTTTACCTTATGCTGACGAACTTACCGATTTAACCCATCGTCCAGGCGATTTTGAAAGTGTACCGTCAAGTTGGTTAGTCAATCGTCCCTATCATTGGCGACATCACTTTGACAATCAAAATGCTTATTATTGTGGTACATTCACCTTTGTAGATAAACTTATGGGTACTGCTTTATCGCTCAAAGGAAAACGAGTGGCAGTTACTGGTGCATCGGGAAGTTTGGGGCGATCGCTACTCAAACATCTACATTTAAATGGTGCAAAAATAATTGCTTTAACTTCTAGCGAACAAATTCTCGAACTAGATGTTAATGGCGATCGATTAGCTGTAAATACCATTCGTTGGGAAGTTGGCAAGGAATCCGAACTGACAGAAACGTTAGAGAAAGTAGATATCCTAATTCTCAATCACGGTATTAATGTTCATGGCGATCGAACTACTGAAGCGATCGATCGATCGTATGAAATTAATACTTTTTCTAGTTGGCGTTTATTAGAATTATTCTTCAAAACCGTTCGCACCAACGAAGATATTGTCAGAAAAGAAGTTTGGGTAAACACTTCAGAAGCAGAAGTCAATCCCGCTTTTAGTCCCCTCTACGAACTCAGTAAAAGGACGTTAGGCGATTTAGTTACTCTCAAACGTTTGGATGCGCCTTGTGTGGTTAGAAAACTAATTTTAGGCCCTTTTAAAAGCAATCTCAATCCGATCGGCGTAATGTCGGCTGACTGGGTAGCCAAACAAATTGTCAACTCAGCCAAAAGAGATGTTCGCAATATCATCGTGACAATCAATCCTCTAACTTTTTTTGGTTTCCCGATTAAAGAATTTTTTGTGTCTGGTTATTTCAGATTATTTAGTAAGAAATAGCCATTTTTAAAAATTAGATAAAATTCAAAATCTTGAGACGTTCTAGTAAAATGTCTCTACAATTCGATTTGATGCAAAGTCGAGCGAAAATTGCGATCGCTAATTTAATAGTTAATTATGACAAATGTAATAGTCTCAACGTGACATTTATTAGATGTGTGCGAGAGTTGCTTTTCGATAAGTTTAAGATAACGAATTGAAAAGGAATCAAACTATGACGACTAAAGAATTAGAAAGATCTGCAATTGCAACTCAAGAAAAATCGCCAACAATTACTCAAAACAACAGAAAGAATTTAGTAGCTAGATGGATAGTCGATGAAAAATCCAAACTTTTTTGTCAGTGGGTTTTTGAAAATTAATTCAAAAAATTTTATCTGACAAAACTATTCATATTTAATTCTTCTTGAAGTTTGAGCTAGCTCGAATAAAAAAAGTGAAAGTTTTTCACGAAATAGTTATATAGCGCTACGCGAAGCGGGAACAGGCAACAGGCAACAGGCAACTTTTAACAGTAAGCTATAAATAACTTTCGAGATTTAGAAATGTCCTACAAACTAGAGGCTTGCTCGAAACTTTAATTTAAAATTTTTTCTAATAATAAATCTGCACCAAAGCGAACGACATCAGTACAGAGAAGTCCTGTTTCCTGTTGTACTTTTTGAATTTCTGCTTGAGCTGAATTGGTATCTAAATGAAAAGTATTTAGAGCGATCGCTTTGACTTTAACTTCACCGAAACTACCAGCACCATAAGCTACTGTTTCATATAAATTGACTACTTCACTTAAAGGAGGAATTATAATTTCTGGCAAGTCCCGAATATGTTTTTGTCCCGCACGATGTACTAAAATTAATCCTGTCGGTTGCGAACCACGAATTAAAGGTAAAGTTGCCGTCGAACCAGGATGAAGTAGAGAACCTTGTCCTTCTACCAATAGCAACTCATAATCTTTGCCGTAACTTAAAATTAATTGTTCGATCGCGCCAGCAGCAAAATCGACTCTGACAGCATCTAAGGGAATACCAGCACCGCCAATCATAATACCCGCTTGTCCGGTTGCCAAAAATTTAGATTTAATACCTTTTTTTTGTGCGGCTCGATTTAGCTCGATACTAGTTGACATTTTACCGATTGCCATATCCGTACCAACTGTTAAAATGCGCTGACATGAAAGCGATCGCGCCTTGCCACTACCAATGTTTAATCCTTGAGGCTCTTGACGAATATCCCAAATCCACTGTTGCGATCGCAGAGTATCAAACTTACTTGCCATCGGCGTATGCAAACCATTAACTACCGATAAACCAGCCTCGACAGCTTGTTTGACCTCTTCCCACCAAACTTCTGGTAAAGCTCCACCCGAAGGAGCAATACCAATTAACAAAACATTAGGATTGTAGGAGAGTGCTTCAGTTATACTAGCAACGATCGGCACATCTTTTTCAATTCCCGTCAATGCCGTTAAAGATTCTCCCGCACATTCAGCATCGATCGCTGCCACTATAGGGATATTGCTGTAGCGCAAAAAAGCTAACCCCGTTTTCCCCTGTTTGCCGCAAATTCCTTGATGCAATAAAATCGCTACTCGATGTTCGGTGCTTTTAAGCACGATATTCCACTCCTAATCCTGGTAGATCTTTTGGCAATAAACAACCCCGTGTTAATTGGGCACCGCTAAAGGGATCGTCAAGTAAGTTTAAGTGAGAGTCTAAATCGAGATAATCCGCAAGAGGTGCGAGGTGTGACATAGCTGTATTGGCAAGAACGCTATCGGAATAACAACCAAACATCACCTGTAAACCACAAGCACGAGCGACATGAATCGATCGCATTACTTCGCTCAACCCTCCAGCTTTCATGATTTTAAGATTGATGCCGCTAACGCTATTTGCTAAGCGAGGAATATCACTACTATCAAAACAACTTTCATCTACAAATATTGGGAGAGGCGATCGCTGATGCAATATTAATAAATTGTTTTCTTCACCCACTGGTAAAGGTTGCTCTACGTATTTAACTCCTTGTTCTCCCAACCAATCGCACATCGAGAGCGCATCCTCCAAACTCCATCCTCCATTAGCATCCACAGTAAATTC
>JBOFLQ010000059.1:0-21763 GCA_051657945.1 Xenococcaceae cyanobacterium
GTGCGCTAGCTAGCTTTTGGCATCAAAAATCAAATAAATTTGTGACAGTTACTACGACTCGTGAAGAACGAATAGTCGAACTACAACGAGTAGCCGAACGAGTAGTGGTGATGACAACAGACGAAGTTGAGGTAGTACAATCTTTGGTTGAAGATGGAGATGTTATTGTTGTCAGTATCGCTCCTGTAAATAGTCGCCAAGTTAGTGCAGATGTTTATGCTGAAACTTATTTGACTACTGCCAAAAATTTAGTAGCAGCCTTATCGAAAACTTATAAACCAACACAGGTAATTTATTTGAGTAGTTGTTCTGTTTACGGCGATCGTCAAGGTGATTGGGTTGATGAAAATTCACCGATCGCTCCAAGCGATGGACATGGAATGGTTTTAGCCGAGGCAGAAAAAATTATATTAGAAGCGTCGAGCGATCGCGTCAAAGTTTGTCTGTTGCGTATGGGAGGAATTTACGGCCCCGATCGCGATTTGAGCGAACGCATTAGCAAACTTGCTGGCAAAACTATGCCTGGAACTGGAGAAAATTTCGTTAACTGGATTCATATAGAAGATATTGTTGGGGCTGTAGATTTTATCCGCGAGAATCGATGTCAAGGAATTTACAATTTAGTTAACGATGTTAAGCTGACGCTACGAGAATTATGCGAAAACATTTGTCAACACAACAATGTGCCACAAGTTGTTTGGGATGCTTCGCAAACGAGTACAAAAACAAATAGTTCTCGTGTCAGCAATCGTAAACTCAAAGAAGCAGGTTACGAGCCGATCTATCCACAGCTTTGGGGCTAGTTTGAGTCAAGCATTTGCAGTGTTAACTTAGAAAAAGCGCCATCTCGATCGTAATCGACCGTTAATTGTTGCAGTTGAGATGGTGTAATCAGCCAATTAGCAGCAATTTGAAAACTGTTACCGATCGTTACGCGTTCGGGACAACTTAAAGAAATGCGATCGGGAAAAAAGAAAGTTTTGTTTCCTTTTATAGGAAAGTGTAGTTCAGTGGTGATTGGTTCGGACACTTGTAAATCTGGAGTCATCGTTATGGAAGTTCCTTGCCAATTGCCTTCCAAATTGAGATCGCTTAACTGTTTTAATTCTGTAGACCAATATTGACTGGGAAAACCAGCCGCATCTTCGCGAATGCTTGCAGTTCGAGATAAATTTCCAGTATGGTCATAAATAATGCCGACACTATGTCGTAAATTTTCAGATCTAAAAAATATTTCTATACCGCTAAAAGGTTGTCGAGCGAATTGTTTTGTTATCAAGGCAGCATGCCCCGATGCAAAGAAAAGCCCGCTTATATACTCGCGTGATGGATGAACAAGTCCATCTGCTAAGCTATTAGAATGTAGGTTATACTGCCAACTTTCTTGTTTGCTCGTACCATCAGCATACATGTAACGATTGAGTTGAGTAATTTCGTCTTGTTGTAAATCGCTCTGAAAACTTCTGAGACTTTGAAAAGATTCGATAACTTCTCCTTGGGGAGAATATCTCGTCCAAATGCCATGCCAGTCTTTGAGATGATTGGCGCATAAATTTTTCCAGTTTTGTGCTTTTAAATCCATAATGTCAGATGAAATTTTTCGCGATCGAGCCGATTGAGATCGATCGAGGAAAACTGCTATAGCCGTTACTGAGAACTTAGATAATCCTTAATTCTCACCATATCATCATATTTTCTATCTAACCGAATTATAGTTTCCCTCGACGTTCTTAATCTAGAAACAGCGATCGCACTAGTCTGACGACTTCAGAAGTAGATCTTCTTTTTTAACAGTAATGTCGGTTTTCTTTGACGTGATATCGATTATCATTATCTTAAAGAATTTCAATATTTAAACCATGGTGACAATAGAAACAAATAGTTTTGTACCCGTTACCGTTCTCACTGGTTATCTCGGTGCAGGTAAAACTACCCTCCTCAATCGCATCCTCACCCACGAACACGGCAAAAAAGTAGCCGTCATCGTCAACGAGTTTGGAGAAGTAGGTATTGATAATCAACTTGTCATCGATGCCGACGAAGAAATTTTCGAGATGAATAACGGTTGTATTTGCTGTACGGTTCGTGGCGATTTAATTCGGATTATTGGCAACCTGATGAAGCGACGCAACAAATTCGACCATCTAGTCATTGAAACCACTGGACTTGCAGATCCTGCCCCCGTTATTCAAACTTTCTTCGTCGATGAAGATATGCGGGAACAAATATCATTAGATGCTGTAGTAACAGTAGTTGATGCCAAACATATCCATCAGCATTGGGATGCAGATGAAGCCCAAGAACAGATTGCTTTTGCCGATGTAATTTTACTCAACAAAACAGATTTAGTCACTTCTTCAGAACTGAGTGAATTAGAAACACGCATTCGTAATATGAATGCCATGGCAAAAATTTATCGTACCCAAAATTCCGAGTTAGCTATGGATGCGTTACTTGGAGTCAAAGCTTTCGACCTCGATCGCGCCCTAGAAATCGACCCTAATTTTCTCGGAGAAGATACCCACGAACACGATGAAACAGTCTATTCGATCGCCATTGTCGAATCGGGTGCAGTAAATGGCGATAAACTCAATAGCTGGTTGAGTAATTTATTGCAAACTCAAGGACAAGATATCTTTCGCACCAAAGGTATTTTAAACATTGCAGGAGAAAAAGAAAGATTTGTCTTTCAAGGGGTGCATATGTTGTTAGATGGTAAACCCGATCGCCCTTGGAAATCCGATGAAGAACGCAAAAACGAATTAGTCTTTATCGGTCGCAATCTAGATGAAGCCCAACTAAAAGAGGATTTTAAGAAATGCTTGGTCTAGGGACGAAGAACAAACCCTTATTTAAGCAACAATGGCAAGGAAGTCTTTCTGAATACGTTACGGCGATTGATTGGTCGCCCAATGAAACTTTAGCAACTAGTTCTGCTGCGGGAGAAGTAGTTTTATGGCAAGGGGAAAATTTAATCTCTTTACTTCCAGTTTCCGAACAGTCTATAGACTGCCTTGCCTTTTCTTTTGACGGACAGTTTTTAGCCGCTGGAGGACAAGATGGTAAGGTAAGAATTTGGAAATTTCAAGATAAACCAGAATTAATTACCACTCTCAAAAATGCTCCCAAATGGATAGATAAAATAAGCTGGAGTCCTATTAATAATCGATTAGCTTTTAGTTTGGGACGTTACGTTCAAATATGGGATGCCCTAACTCAAACCGTTGTAGCTACTCTACCTTTTGTTAATTCTTCCGTATTAGATATATCCTGGCGACCTAATGGAAAACACTTAGCGATCGCTGGTAACGGTGGAGTAAAAGTTTGGGATACCAAAGACTGGGATGAAGACCCCTATTCAATGGAAACACAAGCAGCTAGCATAGCGATCGCTTGGTCTTCTGATGGTAAGTATATCGCCTCTGCAAATCTAGACAACACGGTTACTGTATTGGCATGGGATGCTTTTATTCCTTGGGTAATGCAGGGTTTTCCTGGCAAAATTTCTAATTTAGCTTGGTCGCAACCTTTGCATAATGATGCCCCACTTTTAGCTGCTTCTAGTATGGAAGGAATTGCCGTCTGGAAAAAGCAAATTAAAGAAGAGGATGGTTGGAATGGTCGTGTTTTAAAGTTTCACGGCGACAAAATTAAAGCTTTAAGATTTCAACCCAACAGTCTACTTTTGGCTTCTGCTGCTGAAGATGGTTGGTTGTGTTTATGGTCGAAGGCAAAGCAAGCGCAACAACTCCTAGAAGGCGCGCCAAATGGCTTTTCCTGTTTGGCTTGGCAGCGAGAAGGAAAACAATTAGCTGCTGGCGGGCAAAATGGAGAAATAATTGTTTGGTCGCAATCTTATCGCGGTAAAGGATTTGGATAATTAATCTAGTCAGCTTATCGAAATTCAACTCGATCGCGCTAAACTTGGCTTGGTTAATGCTGGTACGATGCGATCGCAAGCCATTCTTCCTCCTGAGATATTCCGCGCTGTTGGTCCTATTTGTAGCGCCCCGTAAGCACCCATTACAAAAAACTCAGAACCTCGAATGCGTAAATGTTCGTCAATTACGGGTAAACCCTCGATCGTTTCGGTGGGATAAGTTTCTAAAATATTTTTCAACAAAGGATGTCGAGATGCATCAAATTTTGTTCCCGTTGCTAGCCAAATGCGATCGAACTTATGTTTGCTAGCATCTTGACAGTCTGTTTGCCACGAATTATCTTGCCATTTTGCTTCAGTCACTTCACAATTCTCGTTGAGAATTACTTTGCCTTGATGAGATGCTTTTCTCAATTGCAACATTATTGCTGGAGTCATCGAACCTCCGTTTCTTGCCTGTTGAATCATCTGCCAACGAGAAAACCAATCGGATTCGGCATGAAATTGTTTGAGATATTTTGGCCCTAACCAACCAGGATCGGCATCAAATAATTTTTCTTGAAACTGTCTTCTTGTCATCAGGGTAACTTTCGCGCCACGATTAATTGCACCGATCGCTAAATGACCACTAGTTAAACCACCACCAATAATTAAGATATTTTCATTACTTAATTTGAGATGGCGCAAATCTATTTGTTGAGAATGACATAATTTTTCTGGCGGATAATTTGATGAAATTTTATCTACCCAGTCAGGATATTGAGGAATTCCGCTTCCTGTCGCCAAAACTACCCGACGGGCGATCGAAGTATTTCCATCAGCAAACACTAATTGAAAGCGAGGGCGCGATCGATCGGCGATCGGCACAATGCTAACTACTTTGCCTGGATAAACTAAATTCTCCAATTGCCAACGACGAATTACCTCACCACAAAAATCTTCAAATAATTTTGTTCCTGGTAAATCGTAGGGAGGAAATAATTCATTCGGTCTATGTTCGGCAAATTTTCTTAATTGATAAGGATTGGGATCGGGATGATGTACCGCAGGCGATCGCAAATGGGGAATTTCTTGTGCGGCAAATTGATGTTGCCATTGAGTCAGCCAAGTACCACTGGGATCGAACACACTAATTTTTTTGTGTAATTTGGCTCTTTTTTGTAATAAATGGGCGGTTAAAGTTAATGATTGAGTACCTGCACCGACGATCGCTATATCGGTATAACTTGGAAGCAAACTAATTGTCATGGACTATTTTTAGAAAACTTTTTCGATCCTAATTTATTATAATAACGATTATCATTATCAAACAAATAAGATGATTATTGCTGTTGTTGGTCCTCCAGGAGTGGGCAAGACACACTGGATTAAAGATCGAATAGACAAAAATCGAGATCGATCGTCTTACTATCTCGAACCCAAAACCGATTCGGTGCCGATCGACTCGATCGCACTCGTCAGCCAATTTCCAGATCTAACAATTTTGGCAACGGGAGGAGAATCTAATTTACTAACCAAAACAGAAACTAACTTCGCTTATATTGAAATTCCTTGGTATCTTGACTTATATGGAATCGAACCTTTTCTGCAACAACTAAACTGTCATCGAGTGGCGATTTTGCCTTTAGACTGGCAAAATACTGGACTAAATGCCTGGGCGGATGAAGTAATTCCTGGCAATAGTTATCAAATTAAAAGTAATTCAAAAAATTCACTCAGCGATCGTCTTGAAGTTCATCGGGGAGTGATGACAGGAGAAATCTTAGACTTTGCCAGTCTGGAGACATTTTGGCAAGAATTAACGGGCGGTGCCTATGGAGAAGTAATTCGTGCCAAAGCTATCTTCGACACGATCGAAGGAGAATCAATTTATAGAGATTTTGTTGAGAACGTACAAAAAGATTGGCAAACGTTAAATTTTCCTCGCTGTTTAGATGGAAAACCTCAACGTTTTAGTGGTTTTGAGATTGTGGGACAAAATTTAAATAAAGAAGAAATCGGACAAACGGTTAGAGATTGTTGTTTGTCAGAAGCCGCGATCGCCCATTATCAAAAACAAATTAAAGAATCATTGGGAATCGAAGAGGAAGTCTCGTCATGAAAATTGCAGTGATGTCTTGCATTCATGCTAACTACGAAGCATTAGATGCAGTTTTGTTAGATATCGATCGAGAAAAAGCAGAAAAAATTTATTGCCTTGGCGATCTAGTTGGTTATGGCCCTTATCCCAATGCTGTAGTCGAACAAATACGTTCTTTGGATCTTCCTACCGTCCAAGGCTGCTGGGATGAAGATATTGTCGAAGGATTAAATGCTTGTGAATGCAGTTATCCTTCCCTTATAGCCGAAAAAAGAGGCAAATTAGCGCACGAATGGACAAATAAAGAAATCCATCCCGAACATCGCGAATATTTAGCACAACTACCCCACACTTTTAAAGAAAAAAATCTCTGTTTCGTCCATGGTAGTCCTCACAGTAACCACGAATATCTTTTACCAGAAATAGATGCTTTTACTGCCCTAGAAAGGGTTTTATCTTCAGATGCAGACATTCTCTTTTGCGGACATACACACGTTCCCTACGTTCGCAATTTAGATGCAACTCAATTACAAGTAAAAGTCAGTCAACCAAGCGATCGAAAAGAAGAATTTTTAAGTTTTAGCGCACCCTTAAAACGAATTATTAATGTCGGTTCGGTAGGAGAACCGCGTCACGGTCGTCCTAACGCTACTTACGTAATATATAATACCGACACCAATGAGGTAAAGCTAAGAGAAGTTGAGTACGATTATCAAAAAACTTGTCAAGCAATTATCGATAAAGGTTTACCTGCTATTTTTGCTTGGCGTTTGGCAAAGGGTTTAGAGTACGCCGAAAAAGCAGACGATCCTACCCATGTTTGTGAGAGATAGGCGATCTCATGTTCTGCTAAGTAGTTATGTTATCGGTGGGGGAAGGCAGAGGGCAGAGGGCAGAGGGCAGAAGGCAGAGGGCAGAGGGCAGAGGGCAGAAGGTAACAGCCAAGTAGCAAGTAGCAAGTAGCAAGTAAAAACCTATTATCTGTAACCTATCCCCTGTCCCCTGTTCCCTAGTCCCTAGCCCCTAGTCCCTAGCCCCTATCCCCTATTCCCTATTGCCTTTAATTATTTTTCAGGGCGAGTAGAAGAATGATGTTTAACGATCGCCCAGCGATCGCCTTTTTTCTCATAAAGGAAAGTATATCGCGCAGGTACTTCTACCGTCTTACCATTGTCTGTATAAGAAAAGGTATAAAGACCTGAATTTGTAACAGTATTCTCATCAAGAATACGGATATTTTGATTATTAAACACTACCTTGAGGTCGGGCTTTTTAGTAAGTCCAACAAAGTATTCTTTGATTTCATCGGGAGTATTGAGTTCGTTATTAAAGGTGGCTAACAAAACAGCATCTTTGTCGTAGAGGGATACAATCTGGTTTGGATCTCGACTAGCGAGGGCAACTCCCCAATTTTGTCCCAATTGTTCGATATCTCGATCGGAGATTGTTGTCGCACTAGAAGCAGAAGCATTATAGTTCTGCTGTGAGTCAGCAAATGCCTTAGAAGATGACATAGCAAGAGAAGATAATACTAAGCCAGAGGTCATTATACTCAATGTCAAAATTCGAGCGAACATAAGTGGAATTCCCAAAAATTAAGCAATTATTAAATTGCCGTTTATCGTACCATGAAAATGATTATCAGTTTTAAAACTTTTAAAATCTAATTCTCGATCGCCAAAACTATCCTTTTTAAGATTGAAGAAAAAATCAAAACTGCTGTAAGTTGTAATTTTCTTCTACAATGATAATGATTATCATTTTTTACCGATTGCCTATCCCGATAGGCAGTCTTTGGGAATCGGAGTTGATATAACTTCGATCGCAACCGAAATGCGGCTTCGATCGCAAAACAATTAGTTAGTTTTTACCGCCCGTGCGATCGCTCTACTATGACTCAAATTTTGGATAGATTACCCATTAAAACTCAAAGACAGAAGATTTTATGTTGTTATCGCAATCGAACACCTAAAATTCAAACCATCAGAATTTCTAACATTATTGATTGGTATTTTGAGAAGGTGATTTTTCCTGGGGAAAATTTATTATTTTATTCGCGATCGGATGCAGATTTAGAAATTTATATAGATATGACTTTAACTAATAGAATTATTTGCGATCGCTTACGCGCCGATTGAGTCATTGAAACAACTTAAATTTGCAAATATATATTGCCAAAATTATGAATAACACAAATAATCTTATGGATAATCTAGATTTACCTAAAAGAGGTTTACCTGTTACGATCGTCACTGGATTTCTAGGTAGTGGAAAAACAACTTTGCTCAACCAAATTCTCCAAAATAATCAAAGTTTTAAAATAGCCGTTCTTGTCAATGAATTTGGAGATATTAATATTGATTCCCAACTCTTGAAATCTTATGAAGAAGATCGGATAGAACTAAGTAACGGTTGTATTTGTTGTACGATTAATGAAGGATTATTTGAAGCAGTTTATCGCATTTTAGAGCGAGAAGATAAAGTCGATTATCTAGTAATAGAAACTACAGGAATAGCAGATCCACTACCAATAATTTTAACTTTTGTTGGGGCAGAATTTAGAGATTTAACTCATTTAGATTCTGTTGTTACTTTAGTTGATGCAGAAACTTTTACTCCCGAACATTTTGAGAGTGAAGCTGCATACAAACAAATTATCTATGCCGATGTTGTTTTACTTAATAAAACCGATCTTGTTTCAGAAGAAAAATTAGCAGAATTAGAGCAATATATTCGCAATACTAAAGTAGGAGCTAGAATTATTCGCTCTAATTACAGTCAAGTTCCCCTACCTCTCATTTTAGATATAGGATTAACTCCAGTCGAAACTTATCAAAAACAAGAAAAACCTCATCACCATCACCATTCCCATCACTTAGATGTTGATAGATTTCTATCTGTATCATTTAAGAGCGATCGCCCGTTTGACATTTATAAATTCGAGCATTTTTTAACCGAACAAATGCCTAACGAGGTATTTCGTGCCAAAGGAATTCTCTGGTTTAGCGATAGCGATTTACGTCATATCTTTCAGTTAAGTGGCCCTCGCTACGATCTTAAAGCTGAAGACTGGAAGAATGTACCAAGTAACCAGTTAGTCTTTATCGGTCGTCATTTAGATGCCGATAAAATTCGCCAGCAGTTAAATGACTGTTTGGTATCTGTTCGTGAATTAATACAAAACTAATTTTTTAAGTTATCTATGAACTCACCAAAGTCCGAACCGAATAACATTATTAAATCTCTAGAAAATTCCTTGCAAGGATTGAGGGGAGAAAATCGACCACAAGTATCCGAAGCAGAAATGATCCAAGCGGTACGGACTTTACTTTTAGGATTGGGAGAAAACCCAGATCGAGAAGGGTTAAAAGATACGCCCAAAAGAGTAGTTAAAGCCCTCAAGTTTTTAACATCGGGCTACCATCAGTCTTTAGATGAATTGCTTAATGGGGCTGTCTTTAACGAAAATGCCAATGAAATGGTATTAGTAAGAGACATAGACCTATTCAGTTCTTGCGAACATCATATTTTACCTATTTTAGGTCGCGCCCATGTTGCTTATATTCCCGATGGTAAAGTGATTGGTTTGTCTAAAGTCGCCCGCATTTGTGAAATGTATGCTAGACGCTTACAAGTTCAAGAAAGACTTACCGCCCAAATTGCCGATGCACTGCAAGGCTTGTTAAAACCTAAAGGTGTAGCCATCGTTATCGAAGCGACTCATATGTGTATGGTAATGCGCGGCGTACAAAAACCAGGTTCTTGGACTTCTACTAGTGCGGTACGTGGTGTTTTTGCTGAAGATGCTAAAACTCGTCAGGAATTCATGAGTTTAATTCGTCACAATCCTGCATTTCGTTAACTAGTTTTTTCTCATTTTGCTTCCTTTTATAGTGTTCTTGTGTAGAGGTGAGAATTGATCATCTCTACTTTATCTTTTAAGTAATATGAATCAAGATTTACTCTGGATTGAAAGCTTAAAATTTTACAACAAAATTTAATTCCTGCGCTCGCCCAAGATTATCGAGATGGTGCAATTCATCTTATTTAAGCAATTTATTAAGTAAATTAATTTAAAGAAAATGACTTTAGTAAGCTCGGTTAATTCCCATAATTTAAACCTTTCAAAAAAAGGTATACCTGTAACTATAATCACAGGTTTTTTAGGAAGTGGAAAAACGACCTTACTCAATCATATACTGACTAATTGTCAAGATTTTAAAATAGCAGTTTTAGTTAATGAGTTCGGAGAAATTGATATTGATAGTCAGCTACTTGTTTCCTTAGATAAAGATATGGTGCAATTAAGTAATGGCTGTATCTGTTGTACTATCAATGCCAGTTTAATTGAAGCAGTTACAAAACTTTTAGAACATAGTCATCCCGATTATATCGTCATTGAAACAACAGGATTAGCCGAACCAGTTCCTTTAATAATGACTTTTTTGAGCGATCGCTTGAGTGATTTAACTTGCCTAGATTCAATTTTGACTCTCGTAGATGCAGATAACTTTAATCCCGATCGTTTAAGTAGTGAAACAGCTTTAGGACAAATTATTTATGGAGACATTATTATTTTGAATAAAACCGATCTAGTTGATGAAGCAAAACTTCAAGAAATAGAAAAATATATTTATTCTGTTAAATTGGGAGCAAAAATTTTACGTTCTCAACACGCTCGAGTTCCCCTTCCCTTGATTTTAGATATAGCTCTAAACAAAAGTGGCAAATATATTCAACAATTTCAGTCTAAATTTTCCAATCATTACCATCATAAACATCATTTAGAAAACGAAGGTTTTATGTCAGTTGCCTTTCAAAGTAACCGACCTCTAATTGTGGAAAAATTTACTGATTTTTTGGATAAATTACCAGAAAAAGTTTTTCGATCTAAAGGAATCCTCTGGTATCAAGGTAGTCAACTACGCCACATTTTTCAACTCAGTGGCAAACGTTGTAATTGGAAGACAGATCGTTGGCAAGTTCCTCCTTCTAATCAAATAGTTTTTATCGGACAAAATTTAGATGCAAATACAATCCGAAAGCAACTAGAAGAATGTCTTGCTGGCAATTAATCTAAAAACTTGAGTTAATTATGCCGCGTGATGCGAGTGTCTTAGGTTTCTTAACATTTTAAAATGATTATCATTATCATAGAAGTGTTACAATTCACAGAAGTTAGAGTTGCTGCAAGCATTTCCCCGCTCGCAGTGTCGAGTATAAATTCAAACTAAAATCTTTAAAATCTTTACATCTAGCTTTTAGTAAGACATGACAACTAATCCATTATTTAACGAAGCTATTTATCTAACCGAAAATCCTGAAGTAGCAAAAGCTGTAACAGAAGGAAAATACGCTTCAGGATACGAAGAATATACTCAAGTCGGACAATTTCAAGAACGTAACGGTGTCATTTTCAATGGAACAACTGAGAACGATACGATTCAAGCTTCAGGGCAAAAATCCTCTGTCATTGGAGTCAATGTAAAGACAGCCGAAATAGATGGGCGATTAATCGAAGCAGAAACAGAATCCTTGGGAGTAGGTGAAATCGACGTTTTAGCTGGATCGCCAGGACGGAATATCTTTTATCTCGGTGACAATGCCAAAGAAAATCCCTCGGATTTCTACTTAGGCAATGGCGATCGCGATTACGCCATAATTCGCAATTTCGATCCTACTAGTGAAGATGCTATCTATCTAGCTGGAAAGCCTGAAGATTATATTTTAGAAACGATCGATAACAGCGTTCACATTTCTAAAAATGGCGATCTCATCGGTATTGTTGAAAATGTTCCCAAACTAATTCCAGATGGCTTGTTTACCGAAAATGGATTGCTTTTGTTTGCCCCTGACAACGCTTACTATGCCAAAAACAGTCAACCCTATTTTAATCAACCAGCTTACTTAGCTGCCAATCCTGACGTTCAAGCACTAATTGATTCAAAACAATACGAGTCTGCTTGGGATCACTTTATTAAAGTTGGCATTCATGAAGGAAGACAAACATTCTTTAATGGGGTGGTGGGGAACGATCGCTTCTTCTATCCTCTTGGTAATGCAACAATAGTCAGTTTTCCAATTACCAACTACGATTCAAATACAGGCGCGATCGAAACGGCAACTAAAGGATCGGGAGACAAGGATCACTATCACGGATCTTTAGGCGAAAATCGCTTCTTGCTGGGGAATGCGGGACAAGATTTTTATGTTGGACAAGGAGATAAGGATTATGTCTTGATTGGCGATTTCGATCCGAAACAAGATAAGTTAATTGTCGCTGGCAATATTGATGACTACAAATTTGATATCTATGATGATGAATATGAGGGAGTCATCTACAAAGAATTCCAAATTTCTACCCAAGATGGTGATGTAATTGCACGAATTGAAGATGGTGAGAATCTTAATTTGGTGCAATTACCTGGCGATATTCCTGGTACTAATGCGCTTGTTTCTAACGAATACGAACTTTTAAATTCATCTTCACAGGATAAAAACACTTTTGGAACTTCAGGAGATGACATTCTCGGCATTGATAAAGGGAATCAATTAGTCCTTGTAGGGGCAGGAGACGATTTAATCGATACAACAGCAAGTACGGGAAATAATAGCATTTATGGCAGTACTGGAAATGATACTTTTAATTTAGGTAGTAACGATTTGGTGTTTGGTGAAAATGGGGGCGATCGGTTTTTCGCTAAATCGGGTGGCGGAAATAATATCACAGGCGGTAAAGGTTCTGACCAATTTTGGATTGCGTCTAATCAAATTCCTGACTCTGCCAATACAGTTACCGATTTCACCATAGGCGAAGATGTTATCGGCATTGAAGGCATCGGTGCGAGTTTCGATTCACTGACGTTTACACAGCAAGATCGAAATGTTTTGATTAGCTTCGAGGGAAGTAATTTAGCTGTTTTTGATGGCATCAAGACTTCCGATTTAGGTACTGATAGTTTTGTCTTCGTCTAGAGATCTAACTCTCCCCTACATTTAACCAATCGTCCTCGTCGCCTGCGTCGCACTCAATCGTTGCGTAATATGGTGCAAGAAACGCAATTGACAGTCAATGACTTAATCTATCCTGTCTTTGTTATGGAAGGAGAAAATCTCAAACAAGAAATTCCTTCCATGCCAGGTTGTTATCGCTACTCTCTCGATTTACTTCTCAAAGAAATAAAAGATGTCTTTGCTTTAGGAATTAAAGCGATCGCTCTTTTTCCTCTAATTGCAGCAGAAAAAAAAGATAACCAAGGCACAGAAAGCTATAATTCCGATGGACTGGTACAACGAACTCACGTTAAAAACGTCTCAGTTCGATTAATATTTATATGCACAAATACCTGAAAAATTTTGTCTGAGTTAAATTTTTAGCTGTATTTAATTTGGAGTTTAGAGACATTAACGAAATTCAAGCGATCGCTAACAACCACATCACTTTGAATATCGATGTTGGTGCTAAAAAAAAGCTTTCCAAACAAGATATTCGTGCGAGTTTAAAAGCCTCAACTGGTGATGGAATTTTTTCAGCTTTTTTTGGTTGCGTTACTGCTGAAATTTTACTAGGAAATTTTTTACTGGAATTAGGCGCTACCAGCATAGAGATCGGAATGCTTTGGGCCATACCGATGTTAGCTAATTTTTTGCAGCCGATCGGGGCAATTTTGGCAGATCGATCGCAAAGTCGCCGTCAATACAACCTACGTATCTTTGTTCCTGCCAGATTGCTGTGGTTGCTTTTGGCGATGGCAACGATCGGCTTTGAAATGGGTTGGTGTCAATCGCATCAATTAATTGAATTAACACTGATAGTTGTTTTTTTCGCTCACACTTCTGGCGCTTTGGCAACAGCTAACTGGACTAGTTGGATGGCTGTCTTAGTGCCTCGTCGCTTGCGAGGGCGCTATTTTGGACTGCGTAATAGTGCGGCAAATTTGACTAATTTAATTTCTGTCCCTTTGTTGGGTTTATTGGTGTCTCGCTGGCAGGTTAGCACGGTACAAAGTTTCGGTTTGATTTTGATTCTAGCTGTAGTGGCAGGGTTGATTAGTTTGGGTTTTCAATTGTTGATGGCTGATGTCAATCCCCAACAAGCAATCGAGACTATTAATACCCCCACGGCAACACCAACATCTCTAACTTTTCTCAAAGATTTTAATTTTCTCAAGTTTCTTCTTTTTAACGGACTGTGGATGTTTGCCGTTAACTCTAGCGCTCCCTTTTTCAATATTTATTTACTAAAAGATTTAAGTTTAGATATTAGTTGGGTAACTTTTTATAGCAGTTTGACGGCAGGAGCAAATGTATTAATGCTGGTGGTGTGGGGAAAATTAGCCGATCGCATTGGCAATCGTCCTATTTTAATTGGAGTTGGCATCACAGTTGCGATCGTACCGTTGTTGTGGTTGGGAATTGGAGAAAATTCCTTATCTATGCGGCTGTGGTTGCCTTTACTCTATCTACTTACAGGTGCAACTGTTTCGGCGATCGATCTTTGTAACAACAATCTGCAAATGGCAATTGCACCCACCAATAAACCCTCAAGTTATTTTGCGATCGCGGCTGCTGTTGGCGGATTGAGTGGCGCGCTAGGTACTACAACAGGCGGCATTTTAGCCCAATCTGTTTATTTCGGCGGTATCCCTGGATTGTTTGCCATTTCTGCCGTACTGCGACTAGTCGCACTCGTCCCTTTACTTTTTGTACGCGAAGTAGAGACGCGAAATTTCGCGTCTCTACCAAACTTTATTAGTTGGTAATGGTTAATCATGCCCAATGACGGCGCAATGCAATTCGGGCGGCACACTGAGGAGCGAGGTAACCTCGCCAAAACAGCAAAGGATGCCTTATTCGAGGTTTCCTCGAATAAGCCTTCGGCATCCGCGGCCGCAAAGAAACATGTGCGGTGGGTAAACTTTTCGGAGGAAGCCTCCGATTTTCCCACCTCCCGAATCCGCACCTCCCCAATGCTCGTTGCCCGTTGCCCGCGATGCACTGAGCTTGTCGAAGTGTTGCCCGTTGCCCGTTGCTCGTTGCCCGTTGCCCGATGCCCGTTGCCCGTTGCCCGTTGCCCGTTGCCCCTATTTACAAAACCTTAGCTAAATATTGATGGACGAACTGGACGCAAATTGAGCCTTCGCCAACACCCGATGCAACTCGTTTGACGGAATTGTGCCGCACGTCTCCGACTGCAAAAACTCCAGGTACGTTTGTCTCTAACAAAAATGGATCGCGATCGAGCTTCCAATTTTTGGGATGATGATTTTCTGCTTTTAAATCTGCCCCTGTCAAAATAAAGCCTTTCTCATCTCGATTGACAACGCCATCCAACCATTCAGTACGCGGTTGAGCGCCAATAAAAATAAACAGATATTTAGCGGGAACTATTTCTGTCTCGCCAGTAATCGAGTTTGCGATCGCGATCGCTTCTAAATTATTTTCACCCTTAACCTCAACCACGCTCGAATATACTCTAACTTCAATATTTGGAGTCGCTTCGATTTGGTCGATCAGATATTGCGACATACTCTTAGTTAAAGATTCGCCGCGCACCAACATTATCACTTTACTGGCATATTTTGAGAAATACATCGCCGCTTGTCCTGCCGAATTAGCACCGCCAATCAGATAAACTTCTTCATCCTTACAGGAGAGTGCTTCTGTTTGTGCCGCCCCATAGTAAACTCCAGCACCAGTCAGGCGATCGATCCCTGAAATTTGCAATTTTCGCCACGATACCCCCAACGCTAAAATTAAGGCATGACAATTAACTTCGCTTCCATCAGCTAAAATAAGCGTTCGATAGGGATCTTGGATGCGAATGCCAGTAACTTCTTGGGGGTTAAGAATTTCCACACCGAAACGTCGTGCTTGAGTAACCGCTCGTCTGGCTAAATCGCCACCGCTCAAACCAACTGGAAAACCCAAATAATTCTCAATTCTAGAACTCGTACCCGCTTGTCCTCCTGGTGCTTCTCGTTCGATCGTGACGGTACGAAGCCCTTCAGAAGCGCCATAGACTGCGGCAGCTAAACCTGCCGGTCCTGCCCCAACTATTGCCAAATCGTAAAATGGGTTACCTGCTTGAAGTTGTAAACCAATACGTTCCGCAATTTGTAGTGGCTTCGGTTGCAATAAACTCGAACCATCAGAAAACAGCACCAACGGCAATTGTAAGCGGCTACAACCAGCGTATTCTACTAATTGCTGTCCTTCGATCGATTGTTCGATATCGAGCCATTGATAGGGAATTTGATTGCGAGCGAGGAAATCTTTAACTTGGTGAGAATCAGACGACCAACGATTGCCAATCACGCGAATGCCTTCAAAAGGAGGACGAAAAGAAGCAAACCAGTCATCCAATAAATCGTCCAAGACTGGATACAATCTTTCTTCGGGGGGATCCCAAGGTTTGAGTAGATAGTAATCGAGTCTGGCACTATTAATTGCTTGAATGGCAGCATCGGTATCGGCATATGCTGTCAATAAAACTCGTTTGGCATCGGGAAAATGTTCGATCGCGCGCTCTAAAAATTCAACTCCGCTCATCTGCGGCATTCGCTGATCGACTAAAAATATAGCGACGATTTCGTTTTTGAGTTTTAACTGTTGTAGGGTTTCTAGAGCTTTTGCCCCAGAATCAACTCGAACGATGCGACAGCGATCGCCATACTGTTGCCTGAGATCCCGCGCAATGGCTTGTAGTACTTCGGGATCGTCATCGATCGTCAGAATAACTGGTCTTGCCATATGCTATACCTTTGCTAACCGCTCTGGGCTTAATTGCTTACGCCTTATTGCTTATGATACTATACACCTCAGTTAGGGGATAGGGAATAGGCAACAGGGAATAGGCAATAGGGAATAGGCAAAAGTCACTCATTCAAAAGTAATAATTTGCTACTTTCTACTTGTTACTTGCTACTTATCCCCTAGCCCCTAACCCCTATCCCCTAGCCCTATGCTCTGCGTTGACGACTTATTAACTCTAGAATTATTTCAAAGCTTACCTCGATCGCGCCTGGATTGGATTTGCGATCGATCGATCGTAATCGAACTCGATCGCGGCGAAATATTAGCTCGAGAAGGAGACACCTCGCACCTTTTTTTTATCCTAATAGAAGGACGAATTGGACTGACGCGTCAAAGCGAGGGTGTAGAAATGCCCCTCGGGCAGCACGAAGCACCTGGATTTTTTGGAGAAATTCCCGTCCTCACTAACGAACCGATCGAAGTAAGCGCGATCGCTTTGAGCAAATGTCGCCTCTACAAACTATGTGGTGATGATTTTCTCGAATTACTGCACGAATGTCGGGAATTCGAGCGCAAAGTGTTTCAAATTGTTGGCAAACGTTTGCGAGGTTTAGAATCTTTTATTCGTAATCGCGAAAAAATGGCTGCTTTAGGGACATTGGCGGCGGGATTGGCACACGAATTAAATAATCCTGCTGCTGCATTAGTTCGCGCCCTGAAAAATGTCCAACCTGCTTTAATCGAACTACAAAGAATGAATCTTGTCTACGGACAACAACAAGTAGAAGAATCTCACACGCAATTATGGCTCAAAGCTCGCGACGAAGGCTATGAAAATATTATTAACAAAAGCATTTCTCCCTTAGATCTCGCCGATCGCGAGGAAGAATTACTCGATTGGTTAGAAGATTATGGCGTAGAAGATGCTTGGAAGTTAGCCGCACCAATGGCATTGGGAGGCATTGAAATTGAAACGCTAGAACAATTAACCGATCGCTGGAAAAATCATACAACCGAATTGAGAGAGATGGGGCTGCATTGGTTGGCGCTGTCGTTTGAAGTGATGGAAATGGTTTCTAGTGGTTTGCGAGGTGCAGAGAGAATTTCCGAATTAGTATGTTCGATGAAATCTTATTCCCATCTCGATCGCGGCGCTCGACAAATAATAGACGTGCATGAAGGGTTGGAAGATACACTGCGTTTATTTTCCTACAAAATCAAACGCGCTGTTGAAATTCGCCGAAATTACGATAAAAGTATACCTAAGATTTTGGCTTATGGTAGCGAATTAAATCAAGTTTGGACAAATTTAATCGATAACGCGATCGATGCCATGAATGAAACAGGTGTTCTGGAAATAGTTACTAGCAATTACGGCGATCGCATCAAAGTACAAATTATTGATTCGGGTGCGGGTATTTCTCCTGAAATACAATCGCGCATATTCGAACCTTTTTTTACTACAAAAGCTGTTGGTAAAGGATCGGGTTTGGGTTTAGAAATGGTGCGACGCATTGTTGAGAATCGTCATCAAGGTACAATTTCTGTAAATTCTAAACCAGGAAGAACTGAGTTTGCGGTATGTTTGCCAGTTGAGACAGGGAATAGGGAGTAGGGGATAAGAGTCACGCATTCAAGAGTTAAAAGTGCAAAGTAAATACAGTTACTTTTGACTTTACACTTTTGACTGGTCACTGAGCAAGTCTGTGTGTTGACTTTTGACTTAACCCGATGCCCGATGCCCGATGCCCATTGCCCATTGCCCATTGCCCTATGAACAATGAACAATGAACAATAAACCATGAACGATAAGATGATAATTAACACTACAAATGTCAAAATACCTAACAACGACTTAGAAATCGATGCTTATTTAGCTCAACCAGCAGATGAGGGAATTTTTGGTGCTGTTATCGTTTTTCAAGAAATCTTTGGAGTCAACAGCAACATTCGAGAGATCGCAGAATTATTAGCCAAACAGGGTTATGTAGCAATCGCACCTGCAATGTATCAACGTATTGCTCCTGGTTTTACATTTGACTTTAGCCCAGAAGATGTTGGGTATAGCCCAGAAGCCTATCAACTCGGATTACAATACTATCAACAAGTAAAATACCAAGAAATATTCAGCGATATTCACGCTACGATCGCCTATCTAAAAACTTTACCCAATGTAAAAGATAGCGCGATCGGTACGATAGGTTTTTGTTTTGGCGGTCATGTTGCTTACATGGCTGCAACGTTACCAGATATTAAAGCAACAGCTTCATTTTACGGCGGTGGAATTACCACGAGTAGTTATGGTGAAGAAATTCCAACCATCGATCGCACGAATCAAATTCCTGGCACTATTTATGCGTTTTTTGGTACGAGAGATTCTTTAGTTTCTCAAGAAGAAAACGAGCAAATCGAGGCAGAATTAAAAAAACATAACATCAATCATCGCGTCTTTCGATACGATGCAGGACACGGATTTTTTGCGGCGCTTTTCAAAGATAAGTACCCATTTATGGAGCAACACCCAAGTTATAACCCAGAAGCTGCTCCTGATGCTTGGAAACATGTTTTAGAACTTTTTCAAAATAATTTGTCAGATTAAAAGGCGATCGAGCGCATAAATCTTAAAGCTTTACAATACAAAAATTCGATGGGTTACGGCAGATCTAAGATTTTTGGCTAAATTTGTTAGTTAAATTGCCTGCCTAACCTACCCTACTGGAGCTGTGTCAGCTAAAACTGTGCATTAGTTTTTTAAGGCGATCGCACTTATCCTCTAAAAATTACTCAATCGCCTCGCTCTGCTACTGGGCATAATTAACTATTTGTCAAATATTTGTTGCAATCGATTTACATTGTCTAAAAAATCGATCGATCGACCCCTTCAAAAAGGCTATAAAAATTTGTCGATCGCTTAAAAAATTTAACGATATTTCAAGGGTTTACGGAAATTGAAGCGAATTTTAGACACACTGTCCCCTGAAACCTTCTCTCAAATTATAACCCTCAAACCAACTTATTTCGTCACAAATTAAGTTATGTAAAGAGCCTAAATATATTTAAATTTTCAAAGCGATCTTTCGATCGAGCGAAGTTTTGCTTATATATAAATAGCCAAATCTATGCAAAAAATTCCCGTTCGAGCAATCGATGATTGGTGCAAGATTTAAAAAAAATAATAGTAATTAAAATTTTCTAAAACTATAAAAAGCGATCGACAGCAAACTCTAAAATTGTGCAATCGAGATTAATTTCAAAATTACAATTGTGTAATAAAAATTATTTTTATGTGTAAATTTGTCGATCGCCATGAAAATTCAACCAAAAACTGTCAAAATTATCTTATTTGCCTTTCTAATTTGTCTTTTACCGTTACCAACAAAAGCACAGGAAATTACACCAGATGGCACAACTGCAACAGAAGTAACTACTCTTGACGGAAGTAATTTTGATATTGGTGGAGGCGATTCCCTTCGGGATAGCTCCGCTTCACGAGCAGGAGGAAATCTTTTTCACAGTTTTGGTAACTTCGGCGTAACTACAGGCGGATCGGCTAACTTTCTCAATTCTCCCGATGTAGAAAATATCATTAATCGAGTCACAGGCGGTAATGTTTCCAGTATTGATGGGTTGATTAAAGCCAATGGTGGTGCAAATTTATTTTTGATTAATCCTGCTGGTATTATTTTCGGACAAAATGCCAGGTTGGATATTGGTGGTTCATTTTTAGGCAATACCGCCGATAGTTTGTTGTTTAATGATGGGACGGAGTTTAGTGCGGTTAACGCTACTGGTAAGCCATTGTTAACTATTAATGCGCCTATTGGTTTGAATTTTCGGAATACTCCTGCTGATATTCAGGTGCAAGGAAATGGTAAGGGAACGAGAACGACAACCGATCTAAGCGATCTAATCGATACAACTGATGCTTTGCGAGTTAACTCAGATAAAACTTTTGCTTTAGTTGGTGGAAATCTCAACTTTGATGGTGCAACTATTAAAACAGCAGGAGGAAGACTTGAATTAGGAAGTGTAGCAGGTGGAAAAGTTAGTTTAAATCCTGTAGATAAGGGGTGGAGTTTAGGCTATGAGGAAATTCCAACTTTCGGAAATATTGAATTATTTAAACAAGCTACTGTAGATGCTAGTGGTTTAGGTGCTGGTGATGTTCGAGTACAGGGCAAAAATATTAAACTTGCGGATGGTTCTCAACTTGAAGCCAGTACTATTGGAAATATAGACGCAGAAGGAGGAAGTATTAAAGTTAATGCCTCAGATACAGTCTCCTTGGATGGTATATCCTCTGATGGTAGATTTTATAGTGGTATTGGTAGTTCATTAGGCAAGCAAGCAGAAGGCAAAGCTGCTAACATCGACATTAATACAGGCAATTTGGTTTTAACTAATGGCGCTGGTATTTTTAGTAGCAACCTTGGCAAAGGTGATGGAGAAAACATTACAATTAATGCCTCAAATACAGTCTTCTTAGAGGGAAGATCCTCAGCTCCCAAGCCCTTTGATGACAGCTTTTATAGTGGTATTGGCAGTGTATTATACCCAGGAACAGAAGGTAAAGCTGGTAAGCTTGAAATCAATACAGCCAATTTGGTTTTAACTAATGGCGCTGGTATTTTTAGCAGCAACCTTGGCAAAGGTGATGAAGGAAATATTACAATTAATGCCTCAGATAAAGTCTCTTTGATTTCTAACTTCTCCTCGGAGAGAATAGATATAATAAGAAGAAGACCGTATGCATTTTTGAGCGGTATCAAAGCTGGTAAGATCGAAATTAATACAGGCAATCTCGCTTTAACTAATGGCGCTCAAGTTTCCACAAATACTCGAAGTTTTTCAACAGCAGGGACTTTAAATATTAATGCCTCAAAATCTGTTGTTTTAAGTGGACTTGGTAGTAAATAACCCCTCGCCGCTACGCACTCGCACTCGGAGCTTTCAGTAGCCCTTCAGTCATAGAACAAGTCAATAACTGAGAACCTCCAGGCGCATTTACAGAGCGCCCCAATAATTGAATCATCAACGAACCATTCAAA
>JBOFLQ010000060.1:0-36006 GCA_051657945.1 Xenococcaceae cyanobacterium
CAGAAGGCAGAAGGCAGAAGGTAACAGCCAAGAAAAGAGGGCAGAGGGCAGAAGGCAGAAGGTAACAGCCAAGAAAAGAGGGCAGAGGGCAGAAGGCAGAAGGCAGAAGGTAACAGCCAAGAAAAGAGGGCAGAGGGCAGAGTCAAGGCGAACAAACCGAAAAATCAACCGACTGACATCACGCCTTCTGCCTTCTCCTCGACAGAGGAGTTAAAAAAGTGCTGAATTGATTAGGGGCGGGTTTGTCGAGGATAAAATTATCTGTCATCCAATTTAGTTAATCCGCCTGTTTTTTCAAGTTTTTGGCAGTTGCCATCATTTCGCCTAAAAAAGGTAAACCGATAATAGCAGGAAGAAAGTATCTGGAGGTACACAATAATCCTAAAGCAGCACCTTTTGATGCATCGAAATAATCTTGATAGAAGAAAATTAATGCCGCATCGCGAGTTCCTACTCCAGCAAAAGTAAGTGGTAATAATCCTGCCAAAATTGATAGTGGCGATAATGCTAAATTAATTAAAAAAGGCGTATAAGCTTTAATTGCTAGAATAAAAAACCAAATTTGTAACAAGTGTAAAAACCAAATAAAAATTGAGCTAGTAGTAACAGTTAATAATTGTTTTTTATCGCTCCAAAAATAATCATGCATTTCTGTCCAAGAATTTTGAAAATCTTCGATTTTTGCAAGCATTTTTTTAGGCGCAATTTTTTTAATAGTATTAAAAAAGATTTGAGCAAAAGAACGAGAACCTAATAATAGCAAACCGAAAATTAATCCACTCGTTACTGCTACTGTCATAATCCAAAACAAGCCGTCTTTGGAAGAATAGACTAACAAACCAAAGACGCACCAAAGTAATAATGACAGCATGTCGCAAGCTTTTTCAAATATTACTAAAGACAAAGAAAGAGAACCGCTTAAATGTCCTCTTTCTTTCATGAAATAAGCTTTAGCAATATCTCCCATTTTTGAAGGGAGTACCATATTGAGTACGCTAGCACCCAAAATTAATTTATTCGCTTCAATAAGTCCTAAATTTGTTCCCTGTGGCATTAGTTTTTGCAATCGCCAAGAAGTAAATGCTGTGATGGGAATAACCATACCAAGACTGATTATCATCCAGAGGCGATCGCAATTTTGGAAAACTTCTAATAATCTTTGAAAGTCGATTTTAGAGTAAATAATTAGTAAGATAGCGACGCTGACAACAATAGAAATAAATCGTTTCATAGCAAAGTTAGGCGATCGGATCTGATTAGTTTATTTTTCGATGGTTATAACATCGATCGCACAGTGCTTACAAGATTTGTATATATTCATCTAAAAAGTTAGGTGATTATGGCGATATTTTGCAAAAAATTTGGTGTTTTAATTTAGATATAACTTTTTATTGTCTGGTGAAAAAAAATAAATTATGGATATTATGTTGTCTCCGATCGCGGGTTTATTGGAAACAGTTTTTAAAGAAATACATGCTGAAAATCACAGAAAGCACGAAAAACAGATGCAAGAACTGAACATAATTAATAATTCACAACTACGAGATGATTATGTACAACAAATTTTGTTAGATAAGTTTCTTTTTCCTATTGAGAATGCACAGCATCAAATTCAAAATACGGCTAAACATGCTCAATATATGGCAGAAGCTATAAATTATTATCACCAAGACCATAAATTATCTAAAGAAGATGCTCAAAAAATTTCTCAACAATTTCGTTTTCTAGCGATCCAGATTTCGAGCGTAGATTCTTTATACGAATTAAAAGTTGTTTATCGAGCAACAACTTTATTCGCTCAATATGTTTCTAAATTTCAACACCGAGAAAGAAATTATTCTCTAGAACATGGAATAAGAAAAGGAATTTTAAATCCTTTGAATGATTGTATTGCTGTTGAAAAAAATTTTAAACGAAGACTTTCTTTGATGAATGGCGATCGAGATATGAGCGATCGTATGGTAATAGATCGAGTTGAATAGGTTTGTTGCAAAATTTTTTTTAGAAAAGAGTCCACAGATGAACGCAGATAAACGCAGATAAATACAAATAAATATAAGGCGATCGCGCTAATTAAAATAATGTAGGGACGTTCCATTGAACGTCTCTACATTATTATTTTGTGTTGCCTAGCCCCTATTCCCTATTCCCTAGCCTAAGCGCCCCTATTCCCTATTCCCTATTTCTTCGCTTCCAATTTAGTCAAACGACTCTTTAAATCTTGGTTTTCTTGTTTTAATTGTTCGACTTCATCTCTTAATTCTGTTATCGCTTTGTCAGAACCAATATTTTTTTGAACTTTTTTAATCGATTCTTCTGCAATACGGCGTACTCTTCCATCGGGAGTTTGTTCGGCGAGAGAACTGAGAATGCCGATCGCCTTGGCGGTTTGCATTTGTCCGAGGGAAAATGATACCGCTACTTGAGTTAAAAAGAAAGTCTCACGAGAAATTGCTTCTAATTGTTCGAGAATAGATTCGACTTTATCGGGAGTCTGTCCGACAGAAACTGTACCCAAAGCACGAATGGAAGCCAAACGCAGCGCTTGAGGAACTCCAGGTTTGGTATATTCGAGAATGAGATCCGCAGCGACGGGAGAAGTTTTCATTTGACTCAATCCACCGATCGCACCGCAACGAACTACTTCATTCCAACCAGAACGTTTTTGCAATACTTTTTTGAGGATGGCGATCGCTTTTTCTTGTTTCTCTTTTAAATTTCCCGATACCATACTACCCAAAGAACGTGCAGCAGCAGCTTCGGTATAGTAACTTTCATCGACCGTTTCGATCGCGGTTTTAATTGCTTGATAACTCTCCTTCGTTTTAAATTGACTCAAACTTTCGATAACAGCGCGACGTACTCTGGAATTTTTATCTTGCAAACCAGTCATTAAGGCGATCGCCGCTTGGTCTAGTTTAATCGTAGCCAACTGTTTGGCAGCTTCAACCCGCACACCCCAGAAGGAATCGTTTTGTAATGCCTCCGAAAGAGATTCGATCGCGTCTAGTCCTCCTTTTTTACCCAAGGCGATCGCTGCATTAATTCTAGAAATGGGATCGCGATCGTGTTTTAGCTGCGCTTTTAATTCTGGGGTGGGAAACTCTAGCGCTACAGTTTTGAGGAAATTATTATTAACATCAAAGCTGACAAAATCTGGTTTCCGATCGAGAGGGAAATAGAAAGATTGTTCTTTTTGATGAATTCGTAGGGTAAATGTTTTGTATTCTGATGATAGAGACAAGGCGGGAAAATCGGAGGTTTCCTCCGATTTGTTTACCCGCCGCGCGAGATCTCGCGTCTCTACACTGTTGCCTGTTGCCTGTTCCCTATTCCCTTCTAAATATCCAAAAGCGATCGGAATTCTTAAATCGAACAATTCACTGTCGCTACCGTTATTATTATCTTTTGCTTGCGTTTGCGTTACAGTTAGTTGCGCTAGGTTACTGTCTCCATCCCAAGAATAAGCTACTTTGTAATCGGGATGACCGCCACGGAAGACATATTGGTCGAAAAGAAATTGTAAATTGTATCCCGTTGCCTTTTCGATCGCGCGTAATAAATCGATCGTTTCAACAGTTTTATGGGCGTTGTCGCGTACAAAAGTTTGAATTGCACCCTCAAACAATTCATCGCCCAAAATGGCACGAATCATGTGATAAACGCAAGCACCTTTTTCGTAGAGGTGGCGATCGTACAGTTCGATCGCTTCTCGATAAACATTGGTGACGATCGGACGGCGATAGCGGGAACTATCTTCATCTAAATAACTGCGCGCTTCTCCCAAATAATAATATGCTGCGTCGTCTTTACCATATTCGTGTTCCGTCCACATTACTTCAGCATAAGTCGCCATTCCTTCTTTAATCCATGCGTGCGACCAATGTTTGATGACAACTAGATCGCCAAACCATTGATGCGCTAATTCGTGGAGAACTAAACTTTCGGTATTGCGATTATCTAAAGCTGCCTTTTCATCCAATAAACAGCGATCGGTTAACAGTGTAGTCGAAGTATTCTCCATCCCACCGAAGATAAAATCATCGACGCAAACTTGCGCGTATTTTGGAAAAGGATATTTATACCCATATTTTTGCGATAAAAACTCCATCATCTGGGGCGTTTTACCCATGCTACGACGACCGTCTTCTTCTCGCCCTTTCTCGACGTAATAAGTGACGGGAATATCTTGCCATGTGTCTTTTAATTCGGCAAAGTCTCCTACCGCCAGCGTCATTAAATAGGTAGGATGAACTTGTTTTTGTTCCCAGTGATAAATTTTCTCATCTCCTACTGATTCAGTAGAAATTAATTCCCCATTAGAAATCGCCATAAATTGTTTTGGAATGCGAACTTTTATTGCTGAAGTCGCTAATTGACCTGGATAATCAAAACAGGGAAACCAAAAACGAGAATCTTCGTCTTCACCTTGAGTCCAGACTTGGATCGGTTTGTTGGAATAATGTTCCTCTGGACGAATAAAATATATACCTCGTTGGGGTTGCTTGACTCTATAGGCGATCGCCAGTTGAATTGCTTCTGGTGTAGTCGATTTAAACAACTGAATGTGCAGTTGCTTACCATCGTAAGTAAACGGTTGACTGATATTATCAATAATTACCGATTCGATCTGCAAATCGACTGCATCCAGAATTAATTCGCTGATGCCTTTTCGCACGGGGATTAGTGTAATGGTACACGTTCCAGTCAAACTTTGATTGGGAATATCTAGTACTAAATCTAGAAAAATACGATCTACTTGTCCAGGTCTGTCTGGATTGTAGTGAGGCTTTGCACCTGGTAATTCAAAAGACTTACGTTTAGTTTCTTCGGAGTCAAAATATGAATACGGCATATATCAAATTTAAAATCGAACCAATCTCGATCGATAAAAGTCACAACTTTAAATAACCTTATCAATAACAAAAAACAAAAAACAAATGATAACAAAATAGGAAACGCTCTTTTCCGTATTACCTTTATTTTTGTAAGTTTTTATTAAAGCCTAAATCTTAAACTGTATACCCCAACTATGGAGGCTTCAGGTAAACACCTGAAGTATATGTCTTATGTCGAGAAGAAAAAAGAAATTTTCCTGCGGTCACAAAGGTTACGGACAAGTGTGTCATAGATGCGCGCAATTGCAAACCGACTGGGAGAGAAAAAGACAGCAAAAAAATGAGTGGGAGGAAACATTTACTCAAGATCCCATCGACCTTAGAGAATTACCTAGGAATGTAGTTTTAAAAGCTAGAACAATTATTGATGGATTGCAGAGTCAGAGAAATTATCGAGATTATCATGGCAAAAGATTGCGGCACAATCGGGCAATTATAAGTATTCCCGTGACGCGCAACTATAGATTAATTTGTCGCGATAGCGGTAATTGTCTCGCTCCTGAAGCAGTAGTATCTCACGAAGACTACAATGTTGTTAAACCAGGATGTCGATTTTAGTTAATGCAAATTTATCTCGACTACAGTGCTACTACAGCACCAAGATCGGAAGCGATCGCGAAAATGCAACAAGTCTTCACGCAAGAGTGGGGAAATCCTTCTAGCTTGCACGAATGGGGAAATAGGGCAGCGACGGCGATGGAGTTGGCAAGAATTCAAGTTGCCAGCCTCATTAACGCGCCCGATCCCGCCGCGATCGCCTTTACTTCTGGTGGGACTGAAGCAGATAATTTAGCAATTATGGGAGTCGTCAGACAATATCGGACTCCCCAACACTTAATTATCTCTAGCGTCGAACATTCAGCCGTAACCGAACCTGCCAATCTTTTAGAACAATGGGGTTGGCAAATAACGAGATTGCCTGTCAACAAACAAGGTAGAGTCGATCCCCAAGATTTGCAAACGGCATTGCAAGCAAATACCGTGTTGGTGTCGATAATTTACGGACAAAGTGAAGTCGGGACGCTACAACCGATCGCCGAGTTAGCAGCGATCGCGCGATCGATAGGCGTTCTTTTTCATACCGATGCCGTTCAAGTAGCAGGACGCTTGCCCATAGACGTTCGAAAATTGGGCGTAGACTTATTATCTCTCTCCAGTCATAAAATATATGGTTCGCAGGGGGCAGGGGCGCTTTACGTCCGTCCTGGGGTCAAATTAGCGCCTTTATTTGCAGGTGGCGGACAAGAAGGGAAATTGCGATCGGGTACGCAAGCTGTTCCCGCGATCGCCAGTTTTGGAGTCGCCGCAGAATTAGCTGCAAGAGAATTAGAAGCTGAAAGAATAAGATTGCAACTATTGCGCGATCGAACCTTCGATTTATTGGCTGACTATCCTTATCTCGAACCTACTGGAGACAGGTTATATCGTCTTCCCCATCACGCTAGTTTTGTTCTTACTAATATTCCCGAATCGGTGAAAGAAATTACTGGCAAGGCGATCGTTAGGGAATTAAATTTAGCAGGAATTGGTATTAGTGGCGGTTCGGCTTGTCATAGCGGCAAACTTAGCCCCAGTCCAATTTTATCGGCAATGGGTTATGACGAATTAAGTGCTAAGAGGGGAATTCGTCTTAGTTTGGGGAAAGAGACAACCGAAGCTGATATCGATTGGACGGTGATGGTATTGAAGCAGGTTATCGATCGTTTATTACCTCAGAAGGTTTTGAGTAATATTTAGTAGGTTGGGTTGATGTAAGGAAACTCAACTTTGTATTTTAAAAAAAATATTCGATCGCGATTACAAATAAATAGTAATTTTTTTGAAAAAGTCCGCAGATAAACACAGATAAACAAGGCGGGATTGGACGAGGTTTCCTCGTCCAAGTTTACCCGCCGCGCAGATAGTTTTTTGTTATTAAACTTTTAGGATAATAAATTGAGTGTCGAATTGTGCAATATTGCAGGGATGTTTCACATTAAATAAAAAATTATGTTTTGGTATTTAGTTTATTTGCTCTTTGCTAAACCTCAGAAAAAAGGAAAAGCAACTATAAAATGTGAATCTAGCCAAAAATAAACCATGAAAATCGAACAAAACAATAGTCCAAAAACACTGATGTTTTCAGTTGTAATTGAGTTGGATAAAGATGGCTATTTTGCTTCTTGTCCAGTATTACAGGGATGTTTTACGCAAGGTGATTCGTATCAAGAAGTTTTAGAAAATATTCGAGATGCGATTTCGCTACATATAGAAGAGTGAATAGCAGACAATCAAGTTTGTATTTAAAAAAAGTATTCGATCGCGATCGAATTGGTTTAGTCTAGGCATAATTTAGGTTAAAGAAACTGACTCAGTAATCTTGTTAAGATCTATGTCTCCTAAAATCGGAATAGATAATCCCAAACGCAATCTTAAAGCTAGCCAATCACTCAAAGCTTCCCGTAACTCGTTTCGACAACCTTCTAAAGTGATATGATTAGCCCAAACTCCTTGAAGGGGAGAAATTTCGCCCCAATAAGTTTTGTCGTCTTCGACAATTTCGTAAGTCGCTAATTCCATTGCTTTATCTATATAGTTAGCTAGCATTAACTATTACAATCCTTGTCGATATTTGAATTATTTAAATTATAGTTCTCGCTGGAATTATGTATAATAAACAATTTTAGATAATTCAATATTTATATATAGACATAAATGCAGGGCTATTTTATTCTAATTACAATTAACCAAGAAATGAATTTCTTGGCTGAAATATTAAGTCCGTTTAAACGGACTTAGTGTCTTAGGCAGAGAATTTATTCTCTGGCTTCCAAGAATGAAATAACCCTGACATAAATGCATTTAAAGAAAAACTTACCGCTCGACGTTCTAGCGCTAGACTTAGAAGCTACTTTAATTTCTAATGTTGTTAGTTTATTTCCTAGACCAAAACTTTATGATTTTTTATAATTTTGTCTAAATTCTTTTCCGAGAATTGTTATTTTTACTACTGTTTCTGAAGATAAATTTCGTGAGGTTGCGCGTTGGTTAGTCAACGAAAAATATACACCCGATTGGTTTGCAGACCTGGAATATATTAATTGGGATCGCCATATTAAAGATTTACGTTTTATTCCTAATACTTCAACAGAAAATGTAATTTTAGTAGATGACTATTCACTTTATATTCATCCAGAACAAATCGATAATTGGATTGAAATTAAATCATTTTAAAATCCTTATTCAGATAGCGATCGAGAATTAATTAGAGTCAAAATGATTCTGGAACAAATTTTAAATATTAAATAAATAAAATTATCAAAGTAAAAATAGCTACCCGTGAAGATATTCCTCAACTTTGCGATCTTTTACGAATTTTTATTGGCACGATAAGTTGAATTTCGTTCCGATCGCGCCCTTCAAACAGCAGGATTGCAAAAAGCGATCGACACGCCAGAGTACGGTAGTTTTTTTGTTGTACAGTTTCATCTAGAAACTACCAAAAATAGCGTTCTGAACTCGACCTCGCTAATAGTGGAAATAGCCCCTATTCCCTATTCCCTACTAAAGCAGGCGATTCAGAAGATTGAAGAGTTGAAGGTTTGGCAAAGAAAACATGAAAAGAATTTTTGACAAAACCTGCTAGAGGTACGGCAATCAATAAACCAAGTATTCCGCCTACTTTAGCGCCAATTAGTAACACAACCAAGATCCAAACGGGATTTAACCCTGTAAATCCTCCCAAAAGACGGGGCGCAATTACATTTTCAATTAGTTGTTGAATTAAAACGGCAACGATCAATACTCTTACACCCAACCAAAAACTTCTCAGCGCCATCAACAAACTAACGATAATAATGCTTAGAGTTAAGCCAAATGGAAACAATGCCATAAAACCCATGACTAAACCAAATAACAAACCGAGTGGCAATGCCAAAGCAACAAAAGCAGTAGTCATGGATAAAGCAATTATCGCTGCTAGAGAAGCTTGACCGATATAATAATTTTCAAAATTTTGTCTGAGTAACTCTCGTAAATCCGTTCCCATCGGTTGTGGTAGCCATTGGTTGACTCCATCCCATAATTCTTCTCCGTGTAGCAAGAGATAAAATGTAAGTACTACTGTTAGTAGCACATCTACCGTACTACCTACCGTCCCCAAAATAATGCTTAAAGTCTGACCCGTGAGAGATTGTAATTGACTCGATACTCTGACAGTAAGTTGATTGGCTATACCAGTCAAATTAATATCGATATTGTGAGAGACTGCCAAATCGTTCAAAGCTTGTATTTGTTGAATACCAGATTGAAACCAACTAGGCAGACGTATAATTAATTCGTTAAGCTGAGCGATCGCGATCGGCGTTAAAGTTAAGCCTAAAGTACCTAAAATTAAAATGGTGCAAATAAAAACGATGAGGACGGCAACGTTGCGATTGATGCCGTGAGTGGCAAGAAATTTAACTAGGTAGTTCAAAACGAAAGCAAGCAAATTGGCAATAATAAAAGTGCCGATTAAAGAATCAAAGTAATTAAAAACGAGCAGAAATAGCCAACCGTTTAAAACGATCAGGGGAAAAGCCAGTCCCCAATTAACCCAATTCGGTAATCTTTCAATCAATTTCATGTAGATGCTGTCTTGTTACGTATTAATTATTTAAGTTGTTAATAATAATTTTCTATGCAACCCGTTGACTTTACCACTTTGAGTGCTGTTTGTTTCGATCTTAGATCTAATTGGATTCCCGCTAAAATCGAACAAGTATATCAGCGCGATCGCTACACAATTGCTTTGGCGTTGCGGACTCTTAAAAGACGCAGTTGGTTGACCATTTGCTGGCATCCCCAAGCAGCTAGAATTTGTATTGGCGACGCGCCACCTCGCATTCCCGATACTTTTACTTTTAGCGATCAATTGCGACATCAATTAAATGGGTTTGCGTTGATTGAGATAAAGACGATCGCCCCTTGGGAAAGAGTTTTAGACCTCCAGTTTGCTAAACGTCCTGGTGAAATACCTACTTGGCATCTCTATGTGGAAATTATAGGCAAATACAGTAACGTGATTCTTACCGATGCAAACGATCGCATCGTTACCGTCGCCCATCAAGTCACCTCAGATCGATCCACCGTGCGTACCGTAGAAACGGGACAACCCTATCAACTTCCGCCCGCACTGATGAGTAATGCTCCCAAATTGAACGAAGAAATCGCCGTTTGGCAAGAACGAATCGCTTTAATTCCAGGAACGATTAAGCGTCAGTTGCTACAGAATTATAGGGGCTTAAGTCCTAGCGTAGCAAATTCAATGATACAAGTAGCGGGATTAGACCCAGAACAATCTACCGAAAGTCTTCAAGAAAGTGATTGGCAGAGTTTGTTCGATCGCTGGCTTGAATGGTTACAGAAGCTTTCTGCGAATAATTTTGAACCAGGTTGGACGAATTCTGGTTATACCGTTCTCGGTTGGGGAATTACTCAACAAGCTTCAAATCTTCAGGAATTACTGAATAAATATTATAGCGATCGCACCGAACGCGAAGTTTTTCAACAATTACGACATCAATTACTGCAAAAAGTCAACAATTTTCTCAAAAAATTGCGGCAAAAAGCCAATACTTTCGAACAACGTTTGCAGCAATCCGATCGCGCCGATGGCGATCGCCAACAAGCCGATTTACTGATGGCGCACCTTCAAGAATGGCAACCTGGTATGACTGCGATTACTTTAGCTGATTTTGAAACAGGCGAACCAGTAATTATTAAATTAAATCCCGAAAAAAATGCCATTCAAAATGCCCAATCTCTTTATAAAAGCCATCAGAAACTAAAGCGCGCTAGGAATGCGGTCGAACCATTACTAGCTGAAGTGCGATCGGAAATTTATTATTTAGAACAAGTTCAAGCTGAATTAGACCAATTAGAAAACTATCAAAATGCAGAAGATTTACAAACACTAGAAGAGATTCGCGAAGAATTAATTCAACAAAAATATTTAGAAGGAGAAAGACAACGGATCGCTAACAGCAACGACGAATCCAAACCCTACCGTCATCCAACACCATCTGGTTTTGAGTTGTGGATCGGTCGCAACAACCGTCAAAATGAACAACTTACCTTTAGGTTAGCTGGCGATTACGACCTTTGGTTTCACACTCAAGAAATTCCTGGCAGTCATGTTTTGCTTAGGTTGCAACCAGGAAGCGTTCCCGACGATGCCGACTTACAGTTTGCTGCCGATCTTAGTGCTTACTACTCTGGGGCAAGCCAAAGCGATCGAGTTCCAGTAGTTTACACCGAACCCAAACACGTTTACAAACCCAAAGGCGCAAAACCTGGAATGGCGATTTACAAGCATGAAAAGATTATTTGGGGTCGTCCGCAAATAGCAAAAAATTATTTGTCGTGCCAAATTTAACATTTAACTTTAATTTTTATTTACAAATTCCCCGTATCATCTGTTACAATCTTTTACTAGAGAATTCAATCAGTTGCCGAATTGGGAACGCGCAGCTAGGATTTCTCCAGGATTAAACGACAACAAAAATTAAACACACCAGCGATCGCAGTTAGGAGATTAAAAATTTCAGGACTTGCCGCTGGTATTTTTTTTAGGGAAAGTTAAAATTTAAAATAAAGATTTATGGGCAACGACACAATTACATTACTTTCATCTAGAGAAATCGAAAAGATGCGTCGTGCTGGGCAGTTAGCAGCCGAGTTATTAGACCATCTTGCGCCAATGGTTAAACCAGGTGTTAGCACTCTAGAAATTAACGATGAAGCCGAACGCTGGACGCAAGCACATGGGGCAAAAAGCGCGCCACTAGGGTATCCTGGTTCTGTCATGCCATTCCCAAAATCGCTCTGTACTAGCGTTAACGAGGTAATTTGTCACGGCATTCCCAATGCTCAACAAATTTTACAAGAGGGCGACATTATTAATATTGATGTTACCCCAATTGTTGATGGTTATCATGGCGATACTTCGAGAACTTTTTTAGTTGGTACTCCTTCACCGTTGGCAAAACATTTAGTAGAAGTAACCGAAGAATGTCTCAGACGAGGAATTGAAGCAGTTAAACCAGGGGGAAGAGTTGGCGATATAGGCGCGGCAATTCAAGAATACGCCGAGGCTAATGGCTTTTCTGTAGTTAGAGATTTTGTCGGGCATGGTGTCAGTCATATTTTTCATACCGCGCCACAAATTCCCCATTATGGCATTAGAGGCAAAGGTAAAAAATTGCGTCCTGGCATGGTGTTTACGATCGAACCGATGATTAATGAAGGAACTTGGGAAGCAGTGCTTCTTAAAGACGGTTGGACGGCAGTGACAAAAGACGGAAAACTTTCGGCACAATTCGAACATACGATCGCCATCACCGAACATGGTGTGGATATTTTAACGCTTAAAAATTAATACATCGTATTTTCGAATTTAGCGTTTTTGAGAATAGTATCTTCGAGGTTTGCTTCATTTAAATTACAACCTCGAAGATCGGCACTTCTTAAATTTGCACCTCGAAAATCTGCCCCAGCTAAATTTGCTTCTCTTAAGTCAGCCTTACTTAAATTTGCACCCCTAAAATTAGTTTGTTGAAGGTTGGAGTATCTTAAATCGGCTTTATACAGATTTGTCCATCTCATATCTGTTTTGTAGAGATTGGTTTCACATAAATTTGCTTCTAAAAAATAAGCACTGCAAAAATGAGCTTCGTTTAAATTAGCTCGACTAAAATTAGTTTTATATAAAAAAGAACCAATTGCTTCGGCTTCGTACAAACTAGCATTACTTAAGTTAGCTTCGTTGAGGTTTGCTTCTATTAAATTTGCTTCGCTGAAATTTGTTCTCATTAAATGAGCGCAACAAAGATTTGCATTTCTAAGCATAGCTTGTCGAAAATTAGCACCGATCGCGTTAGCCTTACTCAAATCTACTAAAGTCAAGTTAGCTTTGCGAAAATCTGCGCCAATTAAGTTAGTATTGCTGAGATCTGCTTCGGTAAAGACAGTTTCTTTTAAATTAGCATTGCTGAGGTCTGCTTTTTGCAAGTTAGATGCAGTTAATTTAGCCTCTTGAAGGTTGGCACTACTAAAATTAGCACCTACCAAATACATACCCTCAAGATCGAAATCGCCCAGATCTGCTTCTCGAAAATCTACTTCGCGATCGCCATTATTTTCTAGCCATTTAATCCATTTCCATCCACCCTGTTTGAGTAAGGTCAAATGTTCTAAACTTGCCATTGCTTCCCTTCATAAATTAATTGCCTATTTCCATTTTCTCTCGATCGCCATTTAAATACCTATCTTTAGTTTCAGGTTTTTTTTATTTTTTTTCATTTGTTGGGGATTTAGTGCGCTGTTCGATATCTTCGAGGGTTTGTAAAACTAAGCGTTTGGCTTGTAGTTTCCAGCCCAACTTTTGTAAGTAAATAGCGATCGCCCCACCGCCAATAGTGGCAATAAAATCCAAAGGCTGCATTAAAGAAATACCCAAGAGTAAACCCAATCCAGCAATTCCCCAAAAAGGTAGCGCTACTGATTGACGCTGTTTTTCAACGATCTGTGAAAGCGGATCGGTAGGTAGATCGGCAAGCAATGCTTCTTTAACTTGTTTTTGTTCTTTGGCAGAAACTGAAAGACCAATTTTCTGACGAAGTTTTTCAATTTTACGGGCATCGGTGCTGTACTGCGTCAGTTCGTCCTCTGCCATGAGAATTAGGCGTTCGTATTGTGACATTGTTTAGCGCTTTTGTTGCATGTGAATTCTTATCTTAACTATTAAGCTGAATGTAGGGACGTTGACATTTTCATGTCATATTTTTCCTTCATACTAATTAATAACTTAATCTCGATCGCGCAACGTCGAAAAAACCAATCAAAAGCAATTATGGAAGTTTAGGTATGGATATCCTTGATGCACAAGCGACGAAGCCATCAGAAACATCTCAAAAACCCGATCCTAAACCTCCTCGTCATCAAAGTCCTTGGCGTTGGATAGTAATTTTACTATTGATGGCGGCGATCGGTGGTGTGGCATGGCGCTTCTTGACTCCTAGTGCTGGAAACACTCAGATAGCAGCAGCGCCCAAACCACAGCCGCCTCGCGCCGTTGCCATGACAACGCTTTCTGTCGGAGAAGCAACCAGAAAAGTACAACTTCTCGGTCAAGTAGAATCGAGACAGCAAGCAACGATTCGATCGCGCACCAGTGGAATAGTCCAACAGATTTTAATACAACCAGGCGATCGCGTTACCCAGGGAATGACGATCGCCATATTAGACGATGCCGATCGTCAAGTAGAACTTTCTGAAGCGAAGGCGCGTTTGGCACAACAGAAAAGCAATCTCGCTCGTTTGGAAGTAGGTACTCGTCCCGAAATTATCGCTCAAAGACAAGCCGCATTAAGTTCGGCGCAAGCGCGAGAAAAAGAAGCAGCAGACGATCTTCAACGCACTACAGATTTAGTTAAACAAGGAGCGCGATCGCAACGAAATTTAATTGAAGCAAGATCGGCTTTAGATGACGCAACAGGGGCGCGTTTGGAGGCAGAAGGAGTTTTAGCAGAGGCGATCGCAGGGCCGATTCAGGAGGAAATTGCGGCACAAAGGGCGAATGTAGATGCGGCAGCAGCAGCAGTAAATCGAGCAGAAATTAATTTGCAACGCATTCGCGTCCAAGCGATGACAAATGGAGTGGTACAGCAAAGACGAGTTAGTCCTGGGGATTACGTCGAAAGTGCTGACGAAATCGCTACTTTAGTGGCTGGGGATAGTTTAGATGTCTTTTTAGAAGTACCCGAAGAATTGAGCGGTAGCATCAGATCTGGTTTGCCCGTGCAACTTTCTACCCGCGCTTTACCTCAATGGCAGGGACGCGCCACGATTACGGGGGTAGTACCCGCTGCCGATACTGCATCGAGAAGACAGAGAGTTAGAGTTCGTTTGGATAATCCTCCACCAAATTTATTGTCTGGTATGGCAGTGACAGGAAGTGTTCGATTGAAGAGCGATCGCCCTAGTTTTGTTATTTCTCGCGATGCAGTGACTAGAAGACAAGATCGTTGGTTGGTATATACGGTAGCTGATGGCAAGGCTAGAGAAGTTGAAGTGGAAATGGTTGCGGATATGGGCGATCGCGTTGCTATTTATAACGAACAATTGCGATCGGGACAATCAATTGTTTTAAGGGGCGGAGATGGTTTGAGTAATGGAACAACTGTGAAAGTTATTGATTCTGCTGTCCGATAGTTAGTTTTTTGTTTCGCGCAGAGGCGCAGAGAGCGCAGAGAAGTTTATGAATTTTATTGAAACTGCCGTTCGCTGGCGGCATGGCACTTTTGTTTTGTTTTGTTTGCTGGCAGTATTTGGTATATTTTCTCTTTTACGTTTACCTTTAGAATTGCAACCTGGGGGCGATCGACCAGAAATTACCATTACTACTCCTTATCCTGGTGCGTCGCCGACAGAAGTAGAGGATTTGGTTACTCGTCCGATCGAGGAACGGATGGAAGAGGTTCTCGGCGTACAAAAAATAGATAGTAATTCTCGTCCTGGTATTAGTACTATTACTCTGGAATTTGATTGGGAAAGCGATGTCAACGAACGTTTGGTTGATGTTCTCAACAAATTGCAGCAGGTAGAAGAGTTACCAGAAGAAACTAGTGAATCGGATGTGGAACTTGTTGGCGGTAATAGTTCGCCGATGATGTGGATCGTTCTCGCACCAAAAAATCCTGTAGAGCAAAAGCCTACGGTACAGACGCGACCGCCCAGTGTAGAGACGCGAAATTTCGCGTCTGTACAAAGCAATCCCGATCGCTATCGAGATTTGGCTGAAGATACGATCGTACCTAGATTGCGTCGCGTTGAAGGGGTAGGACAGTTTCTCATTCCTGGTGGTAGGGAAAGAGAAGTGGAAGTAAAGGTTGACCCGAAGGCGCTTGCCGATCGCAATTTGACCATTAGCGATGTGGTTCGCGTCTTACAAAATAATAACAGAGATATTCGGGGTGGCCCTTTAGTAGTGGGTAGAAGAGAATATCGAGTCAGAACGGTTAGTCGATCGCAACAGTTGGAACAAATAGAAGAGTTTGTATTGCGGCGCGATGCTTCGGGAACAGTTCATCTTAGAGATGTAGCCCAAGTGCAGATGGGGCGCAGAGTTCAAGAGACTGCCTTAATTTTTAATAACGAACCCGCCGTCGGAATTGGGATTATTCGTAGAGTTGGGGCAAATGTCCCAGAGGTATCTAAAGGGGTTCGAGAAATTATTTCTGAGTTTCAAACCCAGTTCGATCGAGATGGGGAAGGAATTCGCTTTGTTTACAATTACGACGAGAGTGAATATATCAATCAATCGGTGGCATTGGTGCAAGAAAACCTAATTGGTGGCGCACTTCTAGCTGTCATCGTCTTGTTGCTGTTCCTAGGTTCGATGCGAACTGTTGCTGTAGTAGCAATAACCATACCAACTACGACAATTTCGGTATTTATCGCCATGTCGATGTTGGGACGAACTCTCAATGTCATCAGTTTGGCTGCTTTGGGTTTTGCGGCGGGGATGGTGGTAGATAATGCGATCGTGGTTGTCGAAAATGCTTTTACCCATATGCAACAGGGAAAAAACCCAGTAAGGGCGGCGATCGATGGTACTAAAGAAGTGAGCGGCGGTTTGGTTGCTGCTACTTTGACTAATATTGCTGTTTTTGCTCCTCTAGCATTAGTCAGTGGCGAAGTAGCAGAGTTATATCTCGATATGGCGATCGCGATTTCTGCTGCTGCACTGTTTTCGTTATTAGCGGCGATTACCTTAGTACCGATGCTGTGTGGGTTATTCCTCCATCGTTCTGAAGCGATGCAAATGCTCTCTGACGGAGAATATCGGGGTGGCAATTGGTTCGAGCGATCGATCGCCAACACTTCGGCATTTTTTCGCCGCTTTCAGGGCAAATTGGAAGCATTTATTACTTCTACAGTTGGTTGGTCGATCGGACGAGGTCGTATGGCGCGCCGACTTTTAATTCTCTCAATTCCAGTTGCGCTTATTTTTGTGAGTATTTTTCTACTTCCTCCTGCGGATTATTTACCTGAAGGAAACCGCAATTTAGTATTGTGGAATGTCGAACCACTACCAGGAACTAGTATTCCCGAAGCAATTAAACTTTCAGCAGCACCCAGAGAGTTTTTGCGCCAGCAACCAGAGGTCGAGCGCGTTATGTTTATCGAACGCCCTGGACGACGAGCAATTGCAACTATCCTTAAATCAGAATTCGCTACTACCAATGGACTTACTGAAATGGTCGATCGTCTGCGCGCTCAAAGCAATAATTTCCCTGGTTATCGCTTTATGGTACCCAATCGTCAATCGATTTTTCAAGATCCAGGTAAAGAGTTAGAAATCGATCTCATCGGTACAGATCTTGAAGAGTTAAGCAGGTTAGACCGAGAAATGAGCGGAAAGCTTAGAGCTTTTACAGGAGTACGAAACGTTCGTTCTAATTTTGTATTTGGTGCGGGAGAATTACAAGTCATTCCCAACCGCGAACGCATTTCAGAAGTTGGCATCGACGAAGCAGAAATAGGGGCAATAGTGGAAGCAGCTTTAGGCGGTCGTTTTGCCTCTGACTACATCGATGGAAAAGAAGAATTAGATGTATCGGTAGAACTGCAAAATACTTTCGTACAAACTCCAGAACAATTGCGTCAGCTACCTTTATATACGAGTCGGGGACGGATACAGTTAAGCGACGTAGCAGAAATTAAAGAGACAACAGGGCCAGATGTTATCAATCACGTCGATTTAGAGCGATCGCTGACTTTGACTGTTTCTTTAGCACCGGATGCACCTTTAGGCGCTATTATCGATCGCACCGAACGAGAAGTTCTCGCACCCATAAGAGCTAGTTTACCTACTGGCTATCGTTTAGAACTAGCTGGTTCGGCCGATCGCTTGGCAGAAACTCTATCTCAATTGCTTTCTGCTTTTGCCGTTTCTATCTTAATTACTTATTTGTTATTGGTAGCGCTATATCGCTCTTTCCTCTATCCTTTTGTGATTATGGCAACAGTCCCAATGGGCATGAGTGGGGCTTTATTGAGTCTGATAATTGCCAATCGCATTCCTGGTTTAATCGTACCTTTGGATATGATTACGGCATTGGGATTTGTCATCTTAACTGGGGTTGTCGTCAATAATGCCATTCTTTTAGTAGAACGCGCCTTACAACTTCAAGAAGAAGGAATGGATTATGACAAATCATTGTACGAATCAACTCGCGATCGCTTGCGTGCCATTTTTATGTCGGCTGGAACTAGCGTTTTAGGGATGTTACCCCTAGCCGTCGTACCAGGACAAGGCGCAGAACTTTATCAAGGATTGGGGATAGTTTTAACAGGTGGTTTGGCATTCTCCACCATTCTCACCCCTACCGTCGTTCCTGCCATGATGGGATTATTACGCGATTTTGGTGGCAAACCCGATCGACCCGAAAAAACCGAACAAATCGAAGAAATAACGATCTTATCTGCTAGCAACGGCAAACAATAATCGATCCTAGTTTTTCCCGATTGTTGATTTCAATTGATAAAATGTCACGACAATAAAGTCGCGATCGATGGGAAAAATAGGGATGACTCAAACCAAATTAGCGATCGTCAATTTTATGGCGATCGTAGGACTTTTATTAGTACCAAAAATTGCCACAAGTTGCGATTGCACCGAGTGTAGTGCAAGCAATCGCCCTTCGACCACAATCGATCTTCAACAAAAAAATTCTCAAAGTTTTACTCGTGAAGAATTATATTTTGGTTTGAGCGAACCAGACGGAGTAACAGTTTCAGAAGCGCAATGGCAACTTTTTTTGAGTCGCGTCATTATGCCACGCTTCGATCGAGGATTAACAATTATAGATGCCAACGGACAATATTTAAATACTCACGGCACAATGATTCGAGAAAACACCAAACTAGTCATCCTAATTTACCAAAGCGATCGAGCCAAGGATCGACTAATTGAAGAAGTCATCGCAATTTACAAAAAAATGTTTCATCAAGAATCAGTTTTGAGGGTGACTAGTTCTGCTCGAGTTTCTTTTTGATCGATCGATAAGCCTGAAAAGCTTGCCAGCCTTAAAAACTGACTGGCTAACCCTGGCTCGTTATCTCCCTTCGGGAGAAGGCAGGAGGCAGAGGGCAGAAGGTTGATTTTTCGGTTGGAGACAAAGATTTTGCATCCTGCTCGCCTTCGACCTTAGCTACGGGTTTAAGACCCCCGTCAATTGGCAAGGCGGTTGTGGCGAATCGCATTCGCCACCTTGTCCGCCGCAGTCTTGCGTTGTCGGCGGGTGCAATTGAACGACACACGCCTTGTTTTAAAAGTATGGTGTCCCACCTTTTAACCAAACCTTCTGCCCTCTGCCCTCTGCCCTCTGCCCTCTGCCTTCCATGAATTTTTTAATTTTTTTCAGAGATGCGCTGTTCTCGCTGTTTGCGATCGGCTTTGAGAATATCTTGCAGTGCAGCTAGAAGCTGATCCATTTTTTCTAAGTTAGAACGATGCAAATCTAGGTCTTTTTGCAATTTATCTGCTGGTAGATGCAAAGCTTGCGCTATTTTGTCGATCGCATTCGACCTTTTTTCTGGTTCTTTTAATAATTCTGCATCCGCTTCTTCGATCGAAGTGTAAACCCCGATGGCAAAGAGACGACTGTATTTAAAATGAGGATTGTTGGCGATCGCGCCTATTTCTTGCGCTAAATCTAATCCTACCTCATCAGTAGCAGTCGGATTCGATAGCCAAGAGACTAACGGTTCGAAAGACATTCTCTTTGCTAAAGCTTTCATGCTTTCTGCTTCTTGTCGATACTTTTGCGGATCGCCACCGCTTGACTTACAAAGAGCAATAAAAATTGATTCTTTATCTTTTTCTGGTTGATAGCCTTGCATGAAGCGATCGAAAGATGAAACAATCCCAAGAGAATAGATTGGGTTGCTTTTGAAGTCTCCATTGACAGAGAGCAGATGCATCTCTACCATTAGTTCTTCAACTACGCGCCGATAAACTGAATTTATCGGTCGGGTATGGTGATTGTAAAATTCTCTTTTGGTATCAGAGACAGTGCGAGTTTTATCCACAAAAAAAGTAAATTATAAGATAGTTTACATAATTACATAATTTTATTGTCTCGTTTCGTGTGTTTTTTGCCAAGAAAATCTTTTTCGCTTTCAGATCGAGTGTTCAGCTTCTAAAATTACTAAAATGACTTTTTCTCCCGAACTTCTGGCTATGGGAAAATATTTATCAGGCGAATTTGAAAATAAACAACAAGCTCTAGATTCGCCTGCTTGGTACGTCCATCTTCGACTCTGGCTTAGACCGGTACCTTTGTTTCAAGATGACAGTATTACTCTGTTTGCCGAGCAAGCAAGTATCGTTAATTTAGATCGCCCCTATCGTCCTAGATTGTTACGCATCAAACCCAGTTCAAACGATACGAGTTATCTTGAAGTACAACACTATATGTTTGAAGATATTCAATCTGTTGTTGGCGCGGGTAGCGATCGTAACAGACTAAATAAAATTAGCGAAAACCAAATTAAATTTTTGCCCGATTGTACTCTTGCTGTCACTGTCGAAAACCTTGCGCCCGATCGCTATTGTTTTCGTGCCATGCCAAACGATTTTCCTTGTAGTTTCACCTATGAGGGCAAAACTTATCAAGTTGCTTTAGGTTTTGAAGTCACTCCAGACGAATTACAAACCTACGACAAAGGAATCGATCCCAACACGGGCAACCCAATCTGGGGCGCTTTACTCGGCCCCTATCGCTATACTAAGGTTCGGGATTTTTCTGATGAAATAGGGCAAGGGGCAAGGGGCTGAGAGGCATAGGGCAAAGTCAGAAGTCAGAAGTCAGAAGTCAGAAGTCAGTAGGGAACGGACGGCTGAAATGCCGGAGGAAACACGTCCTTCAATGGGGCGAACCAAGTTCGCCCCCCAGGACTCCTCCGTCATCGCGTCCTCCGTTCCATGGAACGTTTGTACAGAAGTCGTGACGTAAAAAATTCATTACTCATTACTCATTACTCATTACTCATTACTCCCTAACCCCTATCCCCTATCCTTCCCAATTCGCCCAATCTTGAGGTTTGAGGAATGTTTCGTATAGTTCTGCTTCTGGGGTATTGGGTTCTGGTTTGTAACCGTATTCCCAACGTACTAAAGGAGGTAAAGACATCAAAATTGATTCGGTGCGTCCGTTGGTTTGCAAACCGAAAATAGTGCCGCGATCGTATACCAAATTGAATTCTACATAGCGTCCGCGACGGTAAAGTTGAAAATTGCGTTCGCGATCGCCGTATTCGGTATTTCTACGTTTTTCAACAATAGGAACGTAAGCCGCTAGAAAAGCATTACCGCAGTCATTAATAAAAGCAAACAAATCTTCCCAATTGCGCTGTTTGACTTCGCCTACTTGTTTGCTGTATTGTGCTGCATCACCTTCGCGATCGGGCCCTCGATATAATTCACCCGTACCGTCTTGATAGTCAAAAAATAACCCACCTACACCTCGCATTTCTTGACGGTGCTTGAGATAAAAATATTCGTCGCACCAACGTTTGAAAACGGGATAGTATTCAGAATGGTGGCGATCGCAAGCAGCTTTCAAAGTACGATGTAAATGAGCGACATCTTCGGCAAAGGGATAGTAAGGAGTCAAGTCAAGACCGCCGCCAAACCACCAAACAGGGCCAGCTTCAAAGTAGCGATAATTGAAGTGAACGGTAGGAATGTATGGATTGCGAGGATGCAGCACCATCGAAGTTCCCGTCGCATAAAAACCGTGTCCTTCTGCTTCTGGACGCTGCTGTAAAATGGAAGGAGGTAACTGTTTGCCCCAAACCTCAGAAAAATTCACCCCACCCTGTTCGAGTACTCCACCATTGCGAAGCACTCTCGATCGACCGCCGCCGCCTTCTTCTCTTTCCCAGCTATCTTCTTGAAATTTGCTGACACCGTCAACTTCTTCTAAGCCTTTACAAATAGAATCTTGTAGTTGTTTCATAAACTGACTGACTCTTTCTTTAGAATCAGCAGGTGGAGCGGGTTGAGAGGTAGAGTTGGTTTGTAGAGCTGTCATAATTTTGTTTGAATTATCGTTGCTTTAAAAATTTACTATTTGATTTAAGAGCTTGACTGTGCCATATCCCTACAAGCTCGAGTTTGCTTACCGTCAAATAATTATTTGGGTTAGTTATTGGCAATTTTCTAATTTTAAATTTTATCTGTAAAGCTTATTTACTCTATTTAATATTTTTTGATAAAGCCCAAAAAAATAAGGTTATAAGATTTACCTTATAACCTCGATCGATTTATTTGCTTTTAATTATTAAACCTTTTTACAGAGCGTTACCGCGAGGTAGAACTTCTTCAGGGAATTCAAATCTCTCGTGGGGTTGGTCTTGAGGTGCCATCCAAGCACGCAGACCTTCGTTGAGCAAAATGTTTTTGGTATAGAACGTTTCAAATTCTGGGTCTTCAGCCGCTCTCAATTCTTGCGAGACGAAGTCATAAGCACGCAAGTTGAGGGCGATGCCGACGATACCAATACTTGCCATCCACAATCCAGTTACTGGCACGAACAACATGAAGAAGTGCAACCAGCGTTTGTTGGAGAAGGCAATCCCGAAGATCTGCGACCAGAAACGGTTGGCAGTTACCATACTGTAGGTTTCTTCGGCTTGGGTTGGTTCGAAGGCTCTGAAGGTGTTGGCTTGATCGGAGTCTTCAAATAGGGTGTTTTCTACTGTCGCCCCGTGAATCGCACACAAGAGCGCTCCACCTAAAATACCCGCTACTCCCATCATGTGGAAAGGGTTGAGGGTAAAGTTGTGGAAACCTTGGATGAAGAGGATGAATCGGAAAATGCCTGCTACTCCGAAGCTGGGGGCGAAAAACCAGCTTGACTGTCCCAAGGGGTAAATCAAGAAGACGCTGACAAATACCGCGATCGGGCCTGAAAATGCAATCGCGTTGTAGGGACGAATTCCGACAAGACGAGAGATTTCAAATTGACGCAGCATGAAACCGATCAATCCGAATGCACCATGGAGTGCTACGAATGCCCACAAGCCGCCAATTTGGCACCAGCGGGAGAAGTTCCAACCTGCTTCAGGTCCCCACAAAAACAACAGGGAATGTCCCATGCTGTCTGCGGGAGTCGATACGGCTACGGTTAGGAAGTTAGCACCTTCTAAGTAAGAGCTAGCGATACCGTGGGTGTACCAGGAAGTGACAAAGGTGGTTCCGGTTAACCATCCGCCGAGTGCCATGTAAGCACAGGGGAAGAGTAGGATGCCGGACCAACCGACGAAAACAAAGCGATCGCGCTTGAGCCAGTCGTCGAGTACGTCAAAAACGCCTCTCGATGCTGGTGCGCGTCCGACTGCTATGGTCATGACGCAAAACTCCGAATATGTATAATTTACGATGACTACTTTTCTAGAGCGGCTCGACAATTTATATTTCAAGATAAAAAGTTGAGCTTGTCTGAGAAAAGTTAACTTTTCTTAACTTACAATAATATTAGAAGAAATTCTTTCAATTTGCCAATTGAATTATTAACTAAAGTTAAAATTTCGATGGTTTTTTTCGATCGCGTGCCAAAAATTTTCAGCTATTGTATGGCGGAAACTGGCACAATTAAAAAGCATCAATCTCTGTAAGTGCATTTTTAAATTAAAACTATATGTTGACAATTGACCTGACTATCAAAAACACAGCTCTTCCTATCTCGGTACAAAAAAAAGAAGAAAAAGACGCAGAAGCGGTTTATCAAGAAGTTGTTGCGGCAATGCGATCTGATGTACCCAAATTAATTGAATTGACTTGCGATAAGCAAGAAGGCAAAAAAGTAGCCGTTAAAAGCGATAGTATTGGTGCGGTCATCATTTCTCAAAAAGACGGTGCTGCTGCTGCTGGAAGAGTTCCTGGCTTTTTCTCTGCTCTTGGCGCAGAATGAACTCATCTTTTCACGAAGCGGCGATCGAGTCTGTAGCAATTAGAGCGCAAGGTTTAAATTTTGGTTGGAATTCCCAATCGCTCGTGCTTAAGACTTGCTCTCTTGAAGTACCCAAAGGCGAATTTTGGATGCTTTTGGGTTCTAATGGTAGTGGCAAGTCTACTTTGTTGAGATTGCTGGCGGGATTGCTTCATGCTAATTCGGGAACAATTGAAATTACGCATCCTGTGGGATTTGTCTTTCAAAACCCCGACCATCAGTTAGTCATGCCAACGGTAGGGGCAGACGTGGCTTTTGGTTTAGTTGCAGAAAAGCTAACTACTACTCAAGTGCGCGATCGCGTCAGAGAAGCTTTAGCGGCTGTCAACTTGCTTGAAATGGAGCGAAGACCGATTTATGCTCTCAGTGGCGGACAAAAGCAAAGAATTGCGATCGCAGGGGCGATCGCCCGCCACTGTGAAGTTTTGCTATTAGACGAACCCACCGCCCTGCTCGATCCCGATACCCAACTAGAATTAGTCGCCCAAGTGCAAAACCTAGTTAAATCTCGCGGTATGACGGCATTGTGGGTAACACACCGTCTCGAAGAATTGGACTACTGTGACGGGGCTTTTTTGTTGGATGGGGGGCGCGTTGTCGATCGCGGCGCGCCTCAATTACTCAAACAAAAATTAATTCAAACAGAACAAAGTGACTAAAAAAGCTAAATTTTTATTAAAATTAGTAAATAAAATTTTAAACTAACTTGAAACAACTGCTACTACTTTCCCCAAAATTATGTCTCCTTCCTCCCGTCAGGCACTTTTATTAGTTGACGGCTATAACATTATTGGTGCTTGGTCTTACCTCCAAAAAACGCGCGATCGCGATGGGCTAGAATCTGCCCGTCGCGAATTAATTGAATCCTTAATTAACTACACGGCGATTGAAGGACATCATACTCAAGTAGTCTTTGACGCACACTATCAAAATACGCCTGGTTACAGCGAAGATCATACTTCTTCTCTGTCGGTTTATTACACAGCTTTCGCTCAAACCGCAGATACCTACATCGAAAAATATTGTGCTTCCTTTAGAAGGCGTGTCGAAAATGACTATCAAAGGTTGATTGTGGCTACTTCAGACCGAGCGCAGCGATTGACAGTAATAGGATACGGAGCGGAATGGCTTTCGGCGCAGAGGCTGGCTGGAGAAGTTGAAGCTTCAAGCAATAAAATAATTAGGAAAAAGCGACTCAACTCATCTCATTCGGGTCGTTTTTTGTTTAATTCTCTCGATGCTAAGGCACAACAACGTTTTAGAGATTGGCGAGAAGGACTGTAAAGACATAAAATACGAAACGTCTTTACTATTTAATAATAGTCTTGAGTTTGGCTAATAATTCTGATTCCTGATAAGGTTTGGTAAAATAAGCACTAGCTCCCAACTGACTTGCATACTGCTTGTGGCGATCGCTATCGTGGGTACTAAGCATAATTACTGGTAATTTGGCGAGCTTTGGGTCTTGACGACAATAATTGAGGAATTCAAAGCCGTTCATGTTGGGCATATCTATGTCAGAAATTACCAAATGAATGTTAGAATTTTGACGCAACTGGGCGATCGCCTCTTGTCCATCTGCTGCTTCTAAAACTTGATAACCTTCCCTTTGCAAAGTTATCAGCGCGATTTTTCTGAGAGTGCGAGAATCATCGACAACCAAAATAGTTGGCTTTTTAAAGATATTTGTTGTCGAAAGAGCATCGTATGCCTTGTTTTTAACTTCGGATCTAACCATCAAATCAAACCTTCTGCCGTCTGCCGTCTGCCGTCTGCCTTCGTTGAAGAATCTTGCTTTTGTCTTCCAATCGATACCGAGTGAGTTTTCTAGTAAAGCAGCACCATCGATAACTAGCGCCAGATTTTCTAACCAGGGAGTACAGCCATAGCAATAAATAGGAGAGCTAAAATTATTGTCAAAAGGCTCGATCGCTAGATGAGATGTTGCCACAATGCGATCGAGCGAAGATTCTAAAGCAACGAGCCGATCTTCGCGGTGAATTATCAAGATAATTTTTGTTGGCGCATCACTATCGTCATCAATTTTCCACGAACTTTGCTCTGGCAAATAATAGTTATAATCGAGCAGTTCTGAGATGCGAATGAGTGGTAGCAATCGATTTTGATATGATAAAAATCTTTGTTGTTCGCGCTCGATAATTTGTTCGACTTTAAGAATTAAATATTGTTCGATCGCGTCATAAGGTAGCGTAAAAATAGTATAATCCACCGACCAGACAAACAAGTTATCGGTTTTTAAATAGGGTTCTGAGATAATAAAAGAATTTGCTAACTCTGGCTGTTCTTCATCTAAAATCATAGCTAGATTTAATTATTCGACCTTATTAATCAGTTTTAAATTATTTGTAGAATTTTCATCGATCGCAATGCTAGTAATTTGCTCTAGCGAAGCTTTTAATTTTTGATTGACACTAGCAATTTCTGCTAGTTTTTGCTGCAAGGTTTGGCTCGATCGCGCGTCTTCAAGTTTATTTTCTGTTTCTGAATAAATTATCGTGCTAATTTTTCGAGCGGTTGTAGTTGCTGTTAAGCTTAAAGATTCAATTTCTGCTGTTGCTGTAACTAATTTTTGAGTTGAGGCGCGCACTTGTTCGGCGATCGCGACTAAATCTTCTTGAGAGACAGCTTTTGCTTTGCCAATTTCAATCGTTTGATTGATAACTTGACAATTCATTTGCTCTAGTAAGGCTTGGTTAATGCTATTTATTTGCGCGATCGAACAAACAGATTCATTTAGATTCTTTAATGTGTTTTCTGCTTGCGCCATAGTCGAGTCAATGCTCTGAGTGCTGCTTAGATCGTCAAGATCGCCTTGATTTTTTACTATTTCACTAACGTACTCAACAAGTTTTTCTGTCTGTCTAACGCGATCGCCAATCGTTCGCAAAGAATCAGCCAATGCTTGTGTATCGACGCGATCGATTCCGTTAGTTTGTTGCGATATCTGTCGAACTCGTTCGATTAATTTAGCATTATCAAGAGCGTAACCTACTTGGATAGCAATCTGGGCGAACCAATTAATTTCTAAATCTTGCCAGTGGCGAAAATCAGAACATTGATGGGCGACTAGCAAACCGAGTATTTTGCCTTGATGAAGAATGGGCGCAACTAAATTAGCTTTAACGTTGAGTGTTTCTAGTTGTTGGATGTAACAGGTACTCATACCTTGTTCGTAAATGTTGTCGATCGCTCTAATTCGTCCGCTTTCGTATTTTTCGATGTATTGTGCTTCAAAACACGGATCGTGGATCGTTTTGTTCAAAGCTCTTTTGCATCCGGGTGCGACGGATTCGGCAATAATTACTCCTTTCGATTGTCGATCGAGGCTGTAAATGACGACGCGATCGCAAGCAAGTACGCGACGTGATTCTTCAACAGCAGCTTTAAGCACATCTTCCCAACCCAGAGATTCGTGGAGATGTTCGATCGCATCTTGGTAATATCTATCCCATTGAGACTCGATATCGGCTCGCTCGATCGATTCGATAACCTGTTGTTGCAAGCTAGCATGTTCTACAATTAGCTTGGCGTTATCTAGGGCAAAACCTGCTTGTGTCGAGATTTGTACCAATAAATCTATTTCTGTTTGCTGCCAAAATTTTGGTCGATCGCATTGATGGGCAATTAACAAGCCAAGCAACCTACCTTGATTCATCAAAGGTACGACTAAATTAGCTTTGACTGCAAATTTTTCTAATTGTTCTAGATAGCATTCGCCGATATTGGCTTCATAGATATTATCGATCGCATGAATGCGACCATTTAGATATTTTTCTTCGTATTTGGTTACAAAACAAGGATCGTCAATTACCGATCCCAAGGCTTGAGGAAATCCAGCAGCGACAGATTCGGCAATTATTTTACCTCGTTCGTCTCTCTCTAATCCGTAAATTAAAACGCGATCGCACTCAAGTACTTCGCGGGCAACATTTACAGTTGCTTTCAAAATACTTTCTCGATCGAGCGAGGTGCGAATTTTGGCAACGAGATCGGTAAGTAATTGCGTTCTCTCGATTCTTGCTTGTGTGAGTGCGGAATTGGCGGCTACGATCGTCTTAAGTTTGACATTACGAACGAGTCTATTTATCGACCAAGCAGCCACAGCACCCGTTAGCAATGATGTCAAACCAATGGCGATCGACAATTCGGTTAATAGTTGTTGTCGGGGTAGTTGAAGAGTCGATTCTGATGTTTGTGTGTTTATCGTTTCGTTTTGCCGATCGACAGCTTTGCTGCCAAAATAAAAACTAGCTGCTCCTCCTGCTAAAACTGGAAGCATTCCCAGCACGAAAGTTAAAGCTAATGTTTTTGCGCTCAAACCCGATTTCGATCGCAATTTTGGTAACTTGGCTTGTTTATTAATAATGTTTTCTTGTTGTTTTAATTCTTGCTGCCCCTGCGATTTTTGAGGAGACTCAATCTTGTTTGCGATCGAATTGTTACTACTAGTAACTTTTTGCTGGTTAGTTTCCCAAAAATCTAAACTTTCGTTCGATGTTAGATTTCGAGAAACTTTTCGACGATCTGCCTCAGATGAAGAAGCTTTACTCATAAATTAATGCCGCGCCATACCAACACACTATTACAATTCCGACTGAAAAACTAATTGGTCAAATACGATACTTTTTATTGCGAGAATATACGTATTTACACTTAATTTATCAGTATAAATACTGGTTTTTTTTAGGATAGTTTAAGTAAGCTGAGAAAGCAAGCTTAGATCGCTGTAGAGTATTTTAAGTTACGTGGCTGTGTTCGTTTGCTTGGTTATTTGAGATGTCAGCATCTAACACAAATTTTGGTTTGAGTCTAATTGCGCTAAATATAGCTTCAATCGCATCTTCAAGAATTGCTTTACCAAGGCTTCCGCCGAGGAGAAGGCACTCGTGCCGTAGGCGATTTGGTCAGTCGGTTGGTTGTCCTTCGATACGAGCGCTCCTTGTTGGGTTTAATGCCCCCTGCAAGCTTTCGCTTTCGAGGGGTCTTCGATTAGTGGCGAGTCCGAATCTCCCACGCGCTCGATCCTTCTGCCTCCTGCCCTCTGCCTTCGTTCAATCATGGGTACTTTGCTCGATGCTTACCGATAAACCTAAATCTACGGCTACTCGATGTCCGCAAGCAAAACCAGAGAAAGCTACGGCATTTAAACCTTGACCTGGAAAAGTGCTATCACCAACACAATATAAACCAGGAATGGCAGTACGATTAAAGGGCATTCCCAACAAACCAGCTAATTTGCGACTGGGAATCGGGCCATAAGTACCATCATCTCTACCTAAGAAACGTCTATGCGTGCGAGGAGTGCCTACTTCTTGATAATCTAAGCTAGCTTCTAACCCTGGAAAGATTTTTTCTAATCGATCGATTAAACGTTCGGCGGCGCGTTCTTTTTTTTGTTCGTATGCTTGTGGTGTAAGTCCCTGCCAATCTTCCATCCAACTGGGTGTAAAGGTGTGAATGATATGATGTCCTGCTGGTGCTAAATCGCGATCGAGTAAAGTGGGAATTGAAACAAAAATTGTTCCTTCTGGATCTTCCATTTTCTGCCAATCTTCTAACAAAATATGATGGCATTCCGTACCAGAAGGTAGAACTTCTTCTTTTACACCTAAATGCAAACTCAAAAAACTAGGAGATTTCTTGTAACGTTGCTGCCATTTTTTTTCCGAAGCTGGCATTCTTTCGGGTGGTAATAATTTTTTAAACGTATCCCAGCGCGTCGCGTTAGAAACAATTCTGGTTGCGTAATATTCTTTTCCGTTAGCCAACCTTACGCCGATCGCCCTACCATTCTCAATCAGAATTTCTGTAACTCTAGCTTTATACTGAATCTGACTTCCCGCTTTTTCTAATCCCTCGACTAGTTTTTGAGCAATTTGTCCGACTCCGCCTTTAGGATAATTAATACCACCGTAATGGCGATCGGAAAACACCATCCCAGCGTTAATCATTGGTGTTTTTTCTGCTGGTACTACCGACCAACAATAACACTCCATATCGATAAATTTGAGCAGCTTTTCATCTTTAATGTAGCGACGGGCAATATCTCCTGCATTGAGGGGAAGATATTTTAGCAAACCCAAGCATGCAAAAGGATGCTGAAAAAAGACTCGCGTTAAATATCCCAATTCTTCCAGAGATAGTAAATCCATGGCGTTGAGACAGTTAAATACTTTCCAACATTCATCGTAAAAACGCTTAATGCCCTCTTTTTCGTGGGGAAAATAGGCTGTCAGTTCTTGCAAAAATTTCTCATAATCTTTGTGAACTTTCAGTTCTAAATTATCGGGTAGGTGATAGTGTATTTGGACTGGATCGGCTACAGTTTCCAAGCTGACATTAACAGCTTCTAAGGCACGAGTTAGTAAGTTAGTAGTACCTTGAGAGCCAAAACCAAAAATCATCGACGCACCAACATCGAAGCGATAGCCTTCTCTTTCAAAATAACCAGCACTTCCACCAGGAATTAGATATCTTTCTAGTACTAATACCTTAGCTCCCTTGGCTGCTAGCTGTGTGGCTGTTACTAATCCGCCAATACCCGAACCAATTACGATCGCGTCATAGGCTGATGAAGTTGTCTTTGCTGCGGAAGCTATGGATTTAGCACTCATGAATTCAGTAAAAGATCGAATTTCTCAAATATACAGTTTATCGTCAATTACCCAGCGCTGACCTAATTTCAATTTTGAACTTATTTTTTTGTAAAAAGAAAAAAACAGGAGAGCCGCTAAAATCTACTCGATCGCCTTTATCGCAAACGAACTCATGCTTGCTGTGCGGTCTCACCTGCCGATCCTTGAGAGGAGAACACTGAAGATTAATATACAGCTTATTAAGATTTTATGTCAAATTTATTGCTAGTAATTCTCATTTGTTAAAAAAGTATGCAATACCAATTGCTCGATGAACAATGAACCATAAACCATGAACAAATATAAATTTTGCAATTCTTATTTTTCAAGACTCTTTTCCCCCACAGATTCCCCATTGTTTCCACATCAATTTGCAAAGTTTTCCACATTTTACCCAAGGTTTTCCACAGGCACTAACGTAGTAATCAACTGTCTGGTTTTAAGTGGGGGATATGCCAAGATCGCTTTTAAGTTATTATTTTGTATCGATATTTGATGAAGTTACGTAACAAAAAAACACTTGAAATAGCTATTCTTTCGTAATTATTTATTTTTCCTAAAGATTTATGTAACATTTCTCAGCATTGACAAAGCTACCCCCTTTTAGATGACAATAGTGCGACTACAACATCAATGGCGGTTCTTAAAAACTGAACAAATCGTTAATAAAAACGTTAGGAGACAAGACATACTTGAATCCATTTTTGTTTCTCAGGATCGACCTTGCTGGAGAATTGAGGTTATGATGAACACCCAAGTCAGCATTTTTGCAGAAATACCAGAAGAATTACATGCTTCTCTCAAAGATTATTTAGATACTCATCCCAATTGGGATCACGATCGGGTTTTTGCGGCTGCGCTATCGTTATTTTTACTACAAAATGGCGATCGTAAAACGACAGAGTCTATTCAAAACTATCGCGCTTGCGCTCGTGTCTACTTAGAATCTATATTTCAATAGTTGACTCGATCGACTTTTTTGTTCGCCTGCCATGACTCAAGTAAAATCCAATTCAGCTCAATTGGTAGTTCCTCAACTCATCGTCGGATTGGGAAATCCAGAATCAAAATATGACAAAACTCGGCATAATATTGGTTTTGAAGCGGTCGATGCTATAGCGGAATCTTGGGGATTTTCTTGGCAACAAAATCGTCGTTTTCAAGGTGTATTTGCTGAGGGAAATGCACCAGGAGGTAGTAAAGTTCGTTTACTAAAACCTCTCACCTACATGAACCGTTCGGGACAGTCCGTTCAGTCAGTAGTAGATTGGTATAAAATTCCCGCGCGATCGATCTTGGTAATTTATGACGAGATGGATTTACCTCTGGGAAAGCTACGACTGAGACTGTCTGGTTCTGCGGGAGGACACAACGGCATGAAGTCAATTATTTCTCACCTCGGTAATAACGATCGCTTCCCCCGTTTGCGAATTGGTATTGGTAAGTCGGATGCTAATAAAGAAACAATTTCTCACGTTTTAGGAAAATTTACTCGCGAAGAAACTCAAGTAATGTCTGATGTATTGAAATTAGTTACAGACGCGATCGAATTGAGTTTGACTGAAGGCGTTGAAAAAGCGATGAGTATTTACAACGCTAAAAGCGCGATCGAGGGGATAGGGGATAGGGGATAGGGGATAGGGGATAGGGAGTAATGAGTAATGAGTAATGAGTAATGAGTAATGAGTAATGAGTAATGAGTTAACAGCCAATATTTACTTACTACTTGTTACTTACTACTTGCTACTTTTGCCCGGTGCAGCGTTGCCTGTTGCCTGTTGCCTGTTGCCTATTTATTCGGTTTTTACGCAAAAACAATTCGGTAAACCGAATAAAAGTTCTATTGAAGAGTTTGTCAAACATTTGTTACCTTTGTTTACATAAAGAAATAAAACTTTAAAGGAAAAAACAAAATGTTTGGTATTTTAATTGCTTTATTTATTGTCGGTTGGGCTGCTGCTGCTGTTTTAGGTACTCAAGCTTATTTTTTGGGCGAACAAACTAAACCCATTCACGAACGCAATTTACGTTCGGAATCGTTTGAAAGACTCTCCAAGGCGATCGTTAACAAAGAAATCGATTACTCCGAACGAGTTGCCGCTTACGGTATCGACTCTTACTTCAGCCAAAATCTTTCTAATAACTAACCCTAATTAGCAGACAATCCTGAAAACTCAATAACGACTCGATTAACCGTCACTCAGCTTTCAGGATTGAATTTTTTTCTTAAAAAACTAAAAATGTAAACGATAACGTCAAAGCAATTGCGATCTTTATTGCGCCAAATTAACAAACTTATTCAGCAGTTGCTAATTCAGTGCTACCACGAGTACGACGACGGGTTAAAGTATTGAACAACATAATGCCAATTGCTTTAATGAGACTGCCATCCAATTCGTTGAACAGTTTCATATTCATACCAAAAGCATCATTAGCTTCTTCAACAATTTTTTCTGCTGTTGCCATATCGACAGGTAGATCGTTCATGCTTTGACGGTAATCAGTTTTGAACGCTTTTTCATCGGCGATCGCTTCAAATTCGTAAAACGCCGTACCACCATTATCACCAAGATTCATTGCCTGTTGGGCAATTTTTTTGAGAATTTGTCCTCCAGACAAATCACCCAAATAGCGAGTGTAAGAATGGGCTACTAGTAACTCTGGTTGGGAATTGGCTACTTCTCGGATGCGTTTTACATATGCTTTACCAGCTTCAGAAATCGCAATCTCTTCTTTCCAGTTAGAGCCGTAGTAATAATATAAATCTTGTTCGAGACTTTGTTTGCGATTTAATTCGGGGAAGTAAATTTTAGAGACGATCGAATGTCCGCGAAGTTTTTCCATCTCTTCTTCCATTGCAGAATAAACGAAGTAGAGATTGGCGACTAACTTGCGATAAGAATTTTTTTCAACTACTCCTTTAAGGAAACATTTAACGAATCCAACGTTTTCCGCCATCGAATGCGATTTTTTCGTTCCTTCGCGTAGCATTGTTGCTAAATTAACGCTCATACTAAACTTCCTGTTGTTATGGATTAACGACTAAGGTATCAACTATTACAGTTTTAATTGTCGATCGTCCTTAAGAGCGATCGCAACTATTACAAAAATTTTAAAAAACTGCCTAATTGGGTAGATTAAACTGATTTAATGAGAATTTTCATTAAGAATTTTTACAGCAAACCTGAAACAACTAGATCGTGCAGAATTCCCGTTTGATTAAGATTAGTAAATATTTAAGTTATCATCTCAGACACCATCCTGAAGAGTTGGGTTTAGAACTTGCTGCTGGAGGTTGGGTTAGTGTTGAAAAATTACTGTACGCTTCTTCTGAAAATGGATTTTCGATCTCCCGTAAAGAATTAGAAGAAGTGGTTAAATCGAACGACAAACAGCGTTTTTCTTTGGATGTTACTGGCAATCGGATTCGAGCAAACCAGGGTCATAGTATATCGGTAGACTTGCAATTACAATCGATGCAACCTCCGCAGGTACTGTACCATGGTACGAGCGATCGAGCGGTATCGTCAATTTTAGAGACAGGGTTGCAAAAAATGTCGCGTCACCACGTTCATTTATCAACAGATATAGAGACAGCTAAAAAAGTTGGTTCGAGAAGAGGTCGTTCGGTAGTTTTTATTGTCGATGCAGCGGCGATGTTTGAAGATGGATATCAATTTTTTTGTTCGGAAAATCAAGTTTGGTTGGTCGATCGCGTTCCTCCTCAATATATCAAACATATTTAATACGATCGAAATCGATCCTTGTTTGAGACAAGTCTTGACTCGTGGTTTACAATAATTTCTTAAGTAATTTTTTTAAAAAAACTTAATCAAAAAATCGAAAAAACTTAGAGCGAGTCAACAACAAGAAACAAAAGTGAATTTGATGTGAGATTTAATGCTTATAATCAGTACAGAGTTCTTTATAATTCGATCGCAGTTTTTAGCGAACTTTAACAAACCACTATAAAAATAACGTTTACTGATGCCTCGGATACTTGTAATTGATGACGATCCTGCGATTTCAGAACTAGTCTCGATCAACTTAGAGATGGCTGGTTACGATGTGAATCAAGCTGAAGACGGTATTAAAGGTCAAGCTCTTGCCGTTCAACTGCAACCAGACCTAATCATGCTAGACTTAATGCTGCCAAAAGTCGATGGTTTTACCGTTTGCCAGCGTTTGCGTCGAGACGATCGAACTTCTGACATTCCTGTTTTAATGCTAACAGCATTGGGACAAACCCAGGATAAGGTAGAAGGATTTAATGCAGGTGCGGATGACTATTTAACCAAACCTTTTGAAGTAGAGGAAATGCTTGCTAGAGTGCGCGCCTTATTACGTCGTACCGATCGCATTCCTCAAGCTGCCAAACACTCAGAAATCCTCAATTACGGCCCTCTAACTTTAATTCCAGAGAGATTTGAAGCAATTTGGTTTGGCAAAACTGTTAAACTAACTCATTTAGAATTCGAACTGCTTCATTGTTTACTGCAACGTCACGGTCAAACTGTCTCTCCCAGCGAAATTCTTAAAGAAGTTTGGGGATACGATCCTGATGACGATATCGAGACAATTAGAGTGCATATTCGTCATTTAAGAACTAAATTAGAACCAGATCCCCGCCATCCTCGTTATATCAAAACTGTTTATGGTGCCGGTTATTGTTTGGAGTTACCTACTGGCGAACAGGTGAATTTAGATTTAGACTCAGCAACTGCCTAGTCCAAGAGGTCACGAATTAGGAGTCAAGAGTCAGAAATCAGGAGTAAATAAGCTATCCATTTTCAATTACCGAAGAGGAAGTTTTACTAATGAATCTATCTCTAGATCGACTATTAAATTAACAGTCCCTACATTACGAAAACTTAGAAAAGTTCGATCTATTGGTATCTAACTTGGTGCAATAGTCTGAAAAATTAGACTAACTTAAAAAGATTTTAAAATGAACCGATTAAAAATCTTAAAAAGAAACAACCTAACCTAAGCACAATCTTGTGAGACGAATTTAACTACAAAAAATCAAAAAAGTTATGACGATTTGGGTAAACGAAAGGATAGATCCCTGTGGCATAATTTACTCCTGTATTGCCTGTCGCAATGAAGAAGCAGCCAAAGATTGCCATCAGACATGGCAGCAAAATCTCACCGAAGAACAAAAACAACAAGGCTGGATCGCGCGTCTAAGAACTGTTGATTCTTGGGATGAAGTACCTGTAAATGCACTTAAATTAAGCTAGGAAGTAGAGGATAGGGGATAGGGGATAGCTTACAAGGGTATGATTTTAAGATTTATCCAGTCGCGGGGAAAAAATCAGCAATAAAGCTGCCTATAGGCAAGGGCATTCCCCTAATTAAAGATGCCAAGATTGTTAAAAAGCCTCGCCGAAAACAACTCAACAAACG
>JBOFLQ010000061.1:0-26430 GCA_051657945.1 Xenococcaceae cyanobacterium
TTTTTTTTTGCTCTCTATTTAATTCTTAATTTTAGTTTCCAGTCGATCGAGTAAAACAATCAAATCCATCTTTTGAGAGAGAAAAGCGTTGACATCGACGATCGCTATCTATAACCAAAGCATGAAGCATATTTGGCATAACAATCTCTAAGCTAGACAAGGATGCAATGGTTTCTTGGAATAGTCATGTGAATAATGTGGGGTAAGCAGTAAAGCTGAAAGTTTAATTTCAAATTAATGCTACCCTGCAATTTTTTTATACTTTCGGAGGTAAATACAATGGTATCGACTAACGGGCAAAAAAAAGTCAGAGTTGGTATTTTAGTTGAAAATAACGTCGAAGATTCAGAATGGCAAATTCCTTATACCGCGCTTTCTCAAGCAGGTGCAAACATTGCCATACTCGGTTCGCGTATGAACGACGAGTATAAAGGCAAACAAGGCAAAGTTACAATTCAACCCAATGCAACCGCAACGGAAGTAAGAGCCGAAGATTTCGATGCGATCGTCATTCCAGGCGGTGCCGCACCAGACAGAATCAGAACTAATCCAAATGCAGTAAGATTGATAGCAGATGCCATGGATCGAGGCATTGTAGTCGCTGCTATTTGTCACGGGCCACAAGTATTAATTGAAGCCGATCGCTTAAAAGGTAAAAACGCTACTGGTTTTTCTGCCATTCGTCGCGACATGGAAAACGCGGGAGCAAATTATGCCAACCAGCCCATCGTTGTCGATGGTAATTTAATTACTTCAAGACAACCTGGCGATCTAGCAATGTTTGCAACGGCAATCTTAGATGCTCTCGGTTTGCCGATCGAAAACAAAGAACTGCCAGATATTACCAATCATACCTATCATTGGTGGCAATTAGCTGAAGTTTGGGGCGGTTCGACACGTAACGACATCGTTAATGCTCTCAACGCTACCATAACTGGAGAACACTATACTTCAAAAACATTCGAACACTACGCCGAACATGCAACCGATCCAGAAATGCGATCGCTGTTTGCAGAAATCGCCAATATTAAAAAACAAAATTTAAGCAAATTAGAAACACGTCTGGCAGATTTTGATGAAAAGCCATCCTGGCAAGCTGCTGGCGGTAAAGCTTTTGCCAACATTCAAAATTTGTTCCAGTCTGATGACGATGTCGCTATAATTCGCCGAGCGTTGGGTGAAATTCAAACCGGCATTATCGACACAGTTAATTTAGCAACTCAACTTACCGATCCGACAACTGTGTCTGTATTGATGGAAATTGAAGCTGAATTATCCAAGTGCGAAAGACGTTTGTCAGATGTTTATCGCGCGCGTCTGGGCAAAAATCCAGCACCACCAATTCCAACTGCTGTAACTTTAGGAAGTTAAGATTAATATGAGCGCTACACCAAACGAAAGTTACAGTCAAAATCCTGCCATTAAAGATATTGCCAATTTACTAATTTTAGGCGGTCGAATTGGTTTTTGGTTGCAATTAGCATTAGCTGGTATTTCGGGCATATCTTTACTTTTTGCTTGGTTTGGACGCAACTTTAGCGAAACAAGTCAGCAGGGATTTAGTGCTTTTTTTGCACTTTGCACAATTGCAACTTTATTGTTTGGTGTATTTCTTGCTTTTCGTTACACTCGAATCGGTAAAAGTTTTTTAAATAATAATTCTCGTCCAACCCTATCCAAGGCAGATTTAATTGCTTTGTTGCGAATAGCAATAATTACCAGTTTTATCGGTATTTTATTTAGCTTGTGCGGTGCTGGTTTTGGTTTAGTTGTGCAAATAGCAAAAGCTGTCTCGCAATCCCCAGGAGTAGCAATTACCGATCCGAGTCGAATTATTCGAGCGATCGACGTTTTTGTAGTGGTGGCAAATGTTAACGCGATCGCCGCTCATTTTATTGGAGGGGTAATTTCTTTTTGGTTAATCGATCGGGTACATCGCGAGTAAAAATTCGATCGGGCTATATTTCATTTGCCAAAACAGACACCTCGTTATTGAGTCGATCGCCTACCTTATCTTCAGCCACATCTAAATCGTAATCCATTTGCAATCCCAGCCAAAATCTTGCAGACATATTAAAATAACGTCCTAAGCGTAGGGCGGTATCCGCTGTAATACGTCGCTTGCCTTGAACGATTTCGTTAATACGTCGTGCTGGAACTCTCACAGCCAGAGCTAATTGATTTTGACTTAAGTTCATCGGTCTCAAAAATTCTTCTAAAAGCACTTCACCAGGATGAATTGGTTTGAGCTTACTTTCATTCATTTTGACACCTCAATGACGATCGACTATTTCTACGTTTAAAGCATCACCGTCTTGCCATTCAAAGCAAACTCGCCATCGCTCGTTAACTCGAATGCTGTATTGACCTTCTCTATCGCCACTCAGACGTTCTAAGCGATTGGCTGGTGGAATACGAAGATCTTGAAGGGTTTCTGCTCGATTGAGCATACGCAGTTTTCGCAATGCTACTTGCTGAATTTCAGATGGCAATTTACGCGATCGAATGCGCTCAAAGATTTTTTGAGTTTCTTTATCTTTAAAATTTTGTATCACACTCGAAAATAACGCATTGCACCCAATACCCAATCGATTATAACAAACTGCGTTAAATGTCAAAAGATATATTATCTCTTAATATGTGCGATACTCATCTGGTATTAAATTTAATTAACGATTAACTACTGGCAAAATCCTTATTTTTAAAAGTTTTTCGAAAAATCCACTGCATTACACCAGGTAAAAGTTTCTGACTGGCTAAAGAAAGATTGGCAGAACCGACAACAATTTCAGCTTTTTTGTCTCTAACTGCCTGCCAAATCGCATCAGCTACATCTTTTGGTTTTTCTACTACGGGAACATTTAAAATTTGTTCTAGTTGTTCGCGACGAGCTTGAGTATCTTTGGCATCTTTACCGCGAAAAATAGCCCTCTCCATAAAATCGCTGTTAATTAGATTTGGATAAATCCCAGCAACATGAATGCCTTTGGGTGCTAACTCAGAATGCAACGACTCTGTTAACCCCGTAACTGCAAACTTACTGGTAGCGTAAGGAGTTAGATAAGGAACGGGAACTTTACCACCGATCGAACCCACATTAACAATTGTGCCGCTTCCTCGCGCTACAAAATGAGGTAATAAAGCATGAATGGTATGAATATAACCCCACAGATTTGTGTCGATCGCCTGATGCCAATCTTCAAGCGTAAAACTTTCTACCGTACCAGAGAGATAGATACCAGCATTATTAACTAAAACATCTATAGCGCTATAGTTTTCCAGTGCTTTTCGAACCAGATTTTCAACTTGTTGGGCATCTTTAACATCGGTAGGTATTGCTATTGCCGAACAACCTGAAGCTTGAATTTCTTTGGCGACAGTTTCCAAGCGATCGCCACTGCGGGAAGCCAAAACTACGTTATAGCCATGACGGGCAAACAAAAATGCTGTTTCTTTACCGATGCCTTGAGATGCACCCGTAATTAATACTGTTTGAGTCATATTTTTTTTGTAAAAGGGAACAGGGAATGGGGAACAACGGCGCAATGCAATTCTGAAGGCACGTATTCGGAGGTTTCCTCCGAATTGTAAGTGCCGTAGGAGACATCATTATCCGCGCCTTGGGAACAGTAGGCAGTAGGACGGCGTTCTGGATTCCTAGGTTTTCTCGGAATCCACGCCTCAAATAGGAAGTAGGAAATAAAACAAGTAGCAAGTTTTTCTCGCTCTTTCCCCTAATCCCTAATCCCTAGCCCCTAACCCCTCTTTAAGGTTTGAGAACGACTTTGATACAGTTATCTTCTTTCTTTTTGAAAATTTCGTAGCCTTTGGGTGCATCATCGATGTTGAGACGATGGGTAACTACAAAAGAAGGATCGATTTCACCGTTTTGAATGCGCTCTAGTAGAGGGCGTAGATATTTGTGAACGTGAGTTTGTCCCGATCGCAAAGTCAAGCCTTTATTAACGATCGCTCCCATCGGCATTTTATCGATAAAGCCACCATAAACCCCAGGTACGGAGACAATGCCGCCTTTACGACAGGCAACGATCGCTTGTCTTAGCGCATAAGGACGGTCGGTTTCCAGACGAACGGCTTGTTTGATTTTGTCGTATAATGCCATCGCGTCGGTGCCGTGTGCTTCCATTCCTACTGCGTCAATACAAGCGTCCGGACCCCGTCCGCCCGTCATTTCTTTAAGAACTTCACCGACATCATCTACGTCTTCGTAATTAATTACTTGTGCTTTACATCTTTCTTTCGCCATTTGCAATCGTTCGGGAAAGCGATCGATCGCGATAACTCTTTCAGCACCCAACATATAAGCACTGGCGATCGCAAACTGTCCCACCGGTCCACAACCCCAAACAGCAATAGTATCTCCAGGTTGAATGTTGCAGTGTTCGGCTGCCATATAACCCGTAGGGAAGATGTCAGTTAAAAATAAAACTTGTTCGTCGGTTAAACCGTCAGGAATTTTTATCGGCCCGACATCGGCAAAAGGTACGCGGGCATATTCTGCCTGTCCTCCCGCATAACCACCCATTAAATGAGAGTAGCCAAACAAACCAGCAGGTGAGTGACCGTATAGTTTCTCAGCCATCCAGCCGTTGGGATTGGAATTATCGCAAAGCGACCATAAATCGCGATTGCAGAAAAAGCAACTACCACAGGAGATAGTAAAAGGAACGACAACGCGATCGCCTATTTTTAGATTATTGACCCTACTACCAAGTTCGACGACTTCACCCATAAACTCGTGACCGAGAATATCTCCCGATTTCATCGTCGGAATATTTCCTTCATAGAGGTGCAAATCCGAACCACAAATGGCAGTAGAAGTAATCTTGATAATTGCATCGCGTGGATTTAAAATTTTGGGATCGGGAACGTTATCTACGCGTACATCCTTCGCCCCATGCCAACAGACAGCTTTCATTAATTAATTCTCCTTAATGGTTCATTGCTCATTGCTCATTGTTCATTGCGAAGACAGAAACCAGAAGGCACAGAATAAGTCATAAGTAGGGCTGTTACTCATTACTTATTACTCATTACTTCCTACTCCCTGCTCCCTGCTCGCTGCTCCCTGCTTCCTACTTATTCACATCTCGATTGCCCTTCAGTAGTAGCAATCTCCCCTGCTTCCATCAATTGTTTGAAACGACGCAATTCATCACCAACTTGTTGGTTTGGTTCTTCACCAAATAGTTTTGCAACTGTTGCGCCTAAAGCACCAGCAGGGGGATTATATTCAATCACGACTTTGACTTCCGTTCCTCTTCCTCCTGTAGCTGGTTGAAAACGAACAAAGCCAGAATTATCGACATCGGCATTTTCTACAGATGCCCAAGCAATTAGGCGATCGGGTTCGTCTTTGAGAATTTCAGCATCCCATTCAACCGTTTGACCTAGAGGGGCATTAGCCACCCAGTGAGAGCGCTTTTCGTCGTAAACGGTTACAGATTTAAGATGCTTCATGAAGGTGGGTAGATTTGCGAAATCGTGCCAGTAACGATATAGTTCTGCGGCTGGCTTTTCAATAATTACCGTTTTTTCTACCTTAATGCTTTGCTCTAGACCAAGTGCTTGCTGTGTTTTCTCGATCGTACTTTTGTTTTTCGCACCTTGATAGAGCAAACCGCCGCCAGCGATCGCCATCAGAACACCTCGCAAGGAGCGATCTCTTAAACCCATAAGTACTAAAGCGCCACCACCAATTAAAGAAGCCCAGCGTTCGTTTTCGCTTGCTTGACCATTGCTAGTACTCGGCTCGCTTTGTTTAGTTGGTAAATTGGTAACTTCTTCCATAATCTTTGTTGGTAACTAGTAAAGTGTTTTTGTAGAAAAAAAGACAGGATAAATTAGAGCCTGAAAATTTTAGATAATATGCGTAACGTATAGAGCGCTTGTTACTTGCGATCGCTAATTGTTGTTTTGTTCGCATCGAAAATTTAAATATTTTAGTTGTATAAAAGAGTATAGAAACAATGCCAAAGATGTTACTTCTTTCTGAAGATAGAATTTAGCGATCGAGATAAATGATGAGGCTCTAAAGTGGAAATATTTTGATTTATGACAAAAAAGTTGTCGCTGTTGAAACTGTTTATAGACTAATGATGTGAGAATGTAGCGATAACAAACCAAACAACAATTTTGGAGGTAGACGAGCCTCATGACTACTGAAATTTATGATGCTTTGTTCGGTATTTTGTTTGTAACTGTTGCTTGTTTGATTTTGTCTCCAATACTGGTATGGATACTTCCACGAAGAGACAGCACGACTAGAGAAATTTAACCAACGCCAATTTTTTATAACTAAAAATCGACAACTTAAACGTTTCTTGTCTCGAAAACGCCTAAGTTGTCGATTGCCGTTTGACTAGTTTTCTCTTCGGAATTTTGATAAGAAAATCTTTTCTTTTTACTAAATTACTTTAAAAATTTAAATCAAAAATTGCTGTTTACATAACTTAATTAGCTACGAAAAAAGTTGGTTTGGGGGGTACAATTAAGCAAATGGTTTCGGGGGTTACCATGTCTAAAATCACCTCTAGATCGCTTCAAAGCTTAAAATTACGTAAAATTAAATCGATTTTCGACCGATCGCGCGCCAAGAAAAAAAGCAGTCGATCGACAAATTTTTCAAAGAGTGTAAATCGATTTTTACAATCATTTGACAAAAACACTTTAATTTGCATCTAGTTTGAGGATAGTTGCACCAGACAATCTCAAATTTTCTAGAACATGCAATGACATTAACATCGTTAACTCGATCGAGTTGACGATTTTATTTTTTCAAAGTAGACATAAACGATTACACCGAAGCGCTAGTGTTGCGATCGCAAATCAAACAACTTTATGAATTATAATCTACAGCTTTTCTTATTGATGCTTACAACTAGCTATCATCTTATTTCTAGTATTAAGGAGAAGAAAAGCTTACCAGCCCCAGGAAAAATATTTGAGATTAATGGCGATTGCGAAGCACTCCCTACGGGAGATCGTTTACATTTATATTCTAAAGGAAAAGGTAATCCTACTATTGTTATCGACCACAGTTTAGGTGGCATTGATGGATATTTTTTAATTGAAGAAATATCTAAATTAACTAAAGTCTGTATTTACGATCGCGCTGGCTATGGTTGGAGTAAACCTAGTTTAAAACCTCGTACCAGCCAAGAAATTGTTAACCAATTAGATAAACTTCTTATCGAAGCAAAGATCGAACCACCATTAATTTTAGTGGGTGACTCTTTTGGTAGTTATAACGTCCGTCTATACGCTCATCAATTTCCTGAAAAAGTACTTGGGCTTGTTTTAACAGATGGGTTACATGAATCAGAAATGTTGAAAATGTCACCACTGTTGACAATATTAAAATTATTTTTTATTTCTGGATTTGTGATGGCAACTTTTGGCTCTCTTGTCGGAATTATTCGATTGTTGGGAGATTTGAGAATATTTGAATTTATCAAACCAGAGTTATCTAAATTCGAGCGCGTAACATTAAAAAGAGTTAAAAAATCTTTTTATTCGCACAATCATTGGATAACGATGGCGAGAGAAATTTGGAACTTAGATAAAAGCGCTCGTCAGGTTAGTAAAGCCAAGAATTTGGGAAATATACCGATTATTAATTTAAAAGCTAATTGTTTCTTTAAGCGATCGCTATTAAATTTTTATATGCCATTAAAGTCAGTAGATAAATTAAGAGATAAAATGCACGATCGATTACTAAAAATCTCAAATAATTGCAGTCAAATTCAAACTAATAATAGCAGTCATTTTATTTGGATCGACGAACCAGAATTAATTATTAGAGCGCTCGAAGAATTATTAAAATAGCGATCGCGTCATGTTTTTTGAACTAAGATCTTGCACTATTCTCACTAATCGCCTGTAGGGGTTTGGCAATGCCAAACCCCTACTCCAGTCTAATAGTTTAAGTCATCTTTAGATGACTAAGATATTTATCCAGTCGTATGAAGACGACTTTATGTATGAGGCAGCGATTTTAATTGCTGACAGTTGATGACAATGGTGCAAGATCTGAGTTGAAGAAATGCGATCGCAATAATCAAATTTTTCTATTTTTCTGAATTCATAGAATATAAAAGATTCATCAATTCTTCGATCGTTTCAGAATTGAGAGTATCTTCAGACGAATCGCTTTGTGTGTTGGTTGCTAAAGGTTCTTGCTGTTTGAGAGAACTTGAACAGTAGTTAGATTGAGGTGCAGTTCTTTGGCTTGCGTTGGGTGTAGGATAGCGAGTCAGAACGATTTGACCTTGAGCATTAATCATCATTCCCCGTGCAGGGATAATTTCATCAGAAGAAACAGGACGAGTCGCTTTCACCAAAGTAACACCCTTGTCATCACTGCTTCTCTGCTCCTGTGCTTCTCCACCCCTCTGCTTCTCCACACCTCTGCTTCTGGATTCCCCTGCAATAATGATACTTCTCAAGGGTTCGGTAGGAGAAGGAGGCATTCCGCCACGCCCAGAGACAGTAAAAGTATTTCCAGTTGTATCGCCTCCAGAATCACAAGCTGAGGCTACTGCTTCATCAGGTTCAACTACATTTTCTGTTGTTTTTGCTCTTTCTTTAGCAGGATCGAGAAGATCGGTGTTAATTTGTATAGTTCCGCTCAATTGAGGATTACCAGAACTGGAATTAATGTCATTTTCGCCGTTACTTAAGATGATATTTCGGTCTTCGGTGATTTGTTGAATACGATTTTTGTCAAATCCATAAACTCTTGTAACGTCGATCGCAATATTTCCACCTCTTCCTCGATCGGCAGTTGCAACAATATCGTTGTCATCGGGGAAAGCAACAATAAAGCCATCAGAAGCATTGATGTTAATATTGCCACCATTAGCGTCGCCAGTTGCTTGAGCAGATATTTTACTACCGCCGCGTAATTTCAAAGTATCTCTGAAGTTGATGGTAATATTACCACCTGTATTGATTTGACCTTCATTTGATGAGATTGATTCAGAAGGAGCGTTAATTGCAAAAATTACTGAATTATCTAGAGTTAAGGATTTAGCTGTAATAGCTATATTACCCGCATTGCCAATTCCGAAAGTGCTGCTATCAATTAGAGCGCCATTAGTTAAGGACAAATTCGCTGCGTTAAGTTCGATCTTACCAGCATTGCCAATAGCACCACTTCCTACGACACTTCTAAGTCCACTAGCAAATATGTTACTATTTTCGTCTTGAAAAAAGCCATCAATCGTCACATTACCACGAGCATTGACAGTGATATTTCCTGCATCACCAATTCCAGAACTACTGTTAGATAATCGAGCGCCATTAGTTAAAGATAGGTTTCCTGTGGTAATTTCGATATTTCCAGCCTTACCCACCGCTCCCTTCTCGATACCGCTTCCTAGACCACTTAGAAACACTTCATTGCCTTGTTGACTTTTACCAGTAAAAGTTACGGTATCAGCAATATTGAGATTAATCGTTCCTGCATTTCCTTTGCCGCTAACGTTACTTACTAATTGAGCGCCATCTTCGATAGATAAAGACTTAGCTTTAATCTCAATTTTGCCACTATCTCCTACCGCTCCCGTTCCAACACTGCTCAATATACCAGTTGGAAAATCTGAAAGTTTGACAGCATCATCAACGGTGATAGTAATGTTTCCTGCCTTTCCGATTCCCGAAATGCCAGCACTTATTGTCCCACCATCAGCTAAGAAGAGATTACGGGTTTTGATATTAATATCCCCTCCCTTTCCTTCTGCTCCCCGTTCGATGCGGCTGAATAGACTACTAACCGCCCGCTCGTCCTGTTGACTTTTACCAGTAATAGTTAATGTATCAGCAATATTGAGATTAATCGCTCCTGCATTTCCCTTACCACCAGAAAGAAAATCACTTTCTCCACGAATTAAAGTTTGCAATTGAGCGCTATTTTCAAGAGATAAAAACTTAGTAGTGATGTCAATATTGCTACCATTTCCTACTGCCCCTCTTTCCACAGTACTGAAGATCACAGTAAATGGATCGGAAAGTTTGACGGTATCATCGGCAGTAATGGTAATGTTTCCTGCATTGCCAGTTCCAGAAGTGCTGGCAGCTATTTGAGCGCCAATGTCAAGAGATAGAGACTTGGTAGTAATATCAATATTGCCACCATCTCCTATTGCTCCTCTTTCCACATCAGTGGTAATATTAGAATTTGAAAATTTGATGGTATCATCAGCCATAATGATGACATTTCCTGCACTCCCAATACCAGAAGTGCTAGCATCAATCAAAGCACGGTTAGCTAAGGAGAGATTACGGGTTTTAATATTAATATCTCCTCCCTGTCCTTCTGCTCCCTCCAAAATAGCACTTCCGATCGAACTTCTTCGATCGGTCATTGTTACGTTATCAGCTATGTTGAGATTAATATCTCCTGCCTTACCTTTGCCACCAGGCGTATTATTTTCACTATCAATTCCACGGACGATCGTTTGTAATTGAGCGCCACTATCAAGAGATAAAGACTTAGCCGTCATATCAATTTGACCACCATCTCCTACTGCTCCCGATTCTACATTGCCAGATATGATGGCACCATTTGAGATTTTGACGGCATCATTAGCCTTGATATTTATGCTTCCTGCATTTCCAGTACCAGAAGTGCTGACAACCAATCCAGCGCGACTGTCAAGAGATAAAGACTTGGCAGTAATGCCAATTTTGCCACCATCTCCTACTGCTCCTTCTTTCACACGACTGAGGATGCCAGCATTATTAGTTAAAGTAAGAATTCCTGTAGTAACTTCAATCTTACCAGCTTTGCCAACTGCTCCAGTATCCAAATCACTGATAATTTGACTAAAAGATTCACCATCAAAAGATTTGCCATCAAGAGTGACAGCATCACGAGAATTGATAATTATATTTCCTGCAATTCCTTCTCCTGCGGGTAGGTTTTTTTCAGCTTGACGGACAAGAGTTTGTATTTGTGCGCCATTATTTAATTTAACAGTGCCAGTATCAATCTTAATTTCACCGCTGTTACCTACTGCCCCTGCTTCTACATTACTAGCAATAGTACTTCCATTTAAGGAAACATTATCTTTGGCATTAATTGTTATATTTCCTGCATTGCCAACGCCAAAAGTACTGTTAGCGATGTTAGCAAATCGAGCGTCATCATTAACATTCAAGGAGCTAGCAGTGATATTAATATTACCTGCATTACTTGTTTTTACTGAATTGATAATAAAACTTCTATCTATGTCTATCTTTCTTGTGGCATCGAGATTAATATCTCCTGACTGAAAACCAGATAAAGGGACTGTTGCAAAATATGTTCCTCCTACTAAATAGCTATTTCCAGTCATTTGAATATTATTAGCAGTAATGCCAATATTTCCGCCTTGCGTGCCAGTTACATTGACAATAGCAACATCACTTAACGATACATTTCCTCTAGCTACCTCATCAGGAAAACTCAAACTACCATTCTCATTAAATTTGACTTCTCCTGCTGCACTTAATCCTCCTAACTCTATTCTTCCTGCTGGTGCTGTTATCCTTCCTCCTTCTAAATTGATATCACCACCAACAAGAGAAATGTTATTACCAGATTTAACTTCTAATCCAGGAGTAGAGTTGTTAGTAATTGAATTGGGATTATCCCGCAAATTCAAACCAATAGGTGCATTAATCGTCAACAAAGGCTTACCTTGAGTATTCGTTGCGCTAAATTCTCCATCGGGAAACACCAAACTATCGGCTGTACTTCCTAAAAATGAACCACCAATATCTAACCTTGCATTTTGCCCAAAAATAATACCTGCTGGATTAATCAAAAACAAATTCGCACTACCATTTGCCTTCAATAAACCATTTATTTCGGAAATATTTCCACCTGTCACCCGATTGATGATATTAACAATGTCGGGAGAATTCAAAAAATTAGCCGAACCACCATCGGGAACAGAAAAATTGCCAAAACTATGAAAAAGATTTCCTCCTGCTTTATCTCCCCCATTAATATCAAAATTATTACTATCAGGTGTAGTTATTTGTGTCGCCGTCGTTCCATCTGTGGTAATTAACGCTTCTTGTGCAACGGCTGCTGTAGGTAACGAACACAAAGAAAACAGAGCAAATATTGCTTTATTTAATTCCGCTTTGGAAACCATAGTGATTTATTGAAGGTAAGAGGAAAAAAGCTGGAAAGAATGGGTAATCTAAACAAATTCTTATAATTTAGACCCAAATGAAAATGTATTACACTATGGTTCGTTAATTACGTAATTTAAGCTACTTTTAATGATGATTCAGGCGATCGGCTTATTTTCTTAGCCAAAAGTCTTAGATTGTATTCTCTTAAAAGAGAAATAATTGTCGCACTCCGAAGCGATCGCATTATGTTTTAAATGTATCGATCGCATATTAAGCTTTGACGATTTTTACATCATATTTACTAATTTCTGGATCGCGAGTAATTAAAATTAGTTTTTGCTCTGTTGCTTGAACGATTAACATTCGATCGAACGAAACAGTTTAGCCTCTTCGTCTGTCCATTCTCCAAAATCATCTGGTATTGTAGCTTTACCTTTCATTAATCCTAGTCGTTTGTTGTCAGCAATAGGTTCATAAGAAGAAATTTTTACGGCTGGCTTGCCCATTTTAGTGACAATAACTTCTTCTCCTTGCAAAACACTCTCTATGACTTGAGAAAACTTAGCTTTAGCTTCGGTAACAGAATATATTTTCATTGTTTGGTTTGTAATCGAAGTGGTTTGACTAGGTCTGACTATATTTTATTTTGTAATTTAAATAAAACCAGCAAGAAAAGTAATTGTCGCACTCCAAAGCGATCGCAACATTATCGTAAAAGTTAAAATGAGCATAGTTGCGCTCGTTCTTCTGAGCGATCTAGGAATTAACTAAAATGAAATGGACACTTGAAGAAGCTCAAAAAAGACTATCCTCAATAATTAATGAGACTAGCCAAGAACCTCAGCTAATTTACACCGAAGAAGAATTAGTGGCTGCAATTGTAAATCCCGAACTTTTCTATGAATTTTTAAACTGGCAGCAAAAATAGACCAAAACACCTTTAAATCTAGTCTTTAAAGAACTTCAGCAGCTATGTACCGAAGAAAATTATAGTTTAGAAATACCCATACGAAGCGATCGCGACAATCCTTTTATTGAAAGCTAGGATGAGCAATCTTTGTGACACTAATATAATTAATGAATTAGCTCGCTCTATCCCAAATTTAGGGTAGTAACATGGATTGGGACAGAAACATCGATTAATTTAAGTGTTATCACAGTTGAAGAAATTTATTATGGTTTAACAGCGAAGCCTAATTTAAGAATTCAAAACTGGTTTGAAAACTTTCTTTCAACTCACTGTCAAATTTTGCCTATCACCTCAGAAATTGCCAAATGTTCGGGTGAGTTAAGAGGCTTTTTAAGGACTCAAGGAAAACCACGATCGCAAGCCGATATACTTATCGCAGCAACAGCTAAAATACATTCTTTGACTCTTGTTACCAGAAATATTAAGGATTTTGAGGATTGTGGTATGTCTACATTCAATCCATTTATTTGAGTAACAGATTTTGATTATGTAGATGGAGGAGCGATCGAACATTGGTAAATCTTGTTATTCCTACTCCCTATTGCCTATTTCATGCATCATTCTAAAAATATTTCTACAATTAAGAAGTATAAAGAAATGTTTCGGGCTGAGCTATGAAACGCATCGTCTTAATCGCTGGATTTGAATCTTTTAACGCCGATCTATATCGTCAAGCTGCCAAACTAGCTCATTCCCGTTGTTCGGAGTTAGAGATAATTGTATTTAGCGATCGCGACATTACTATCTCACCAGAAACAGTTGCCGCCGCACTAGAAGATGCCGATGTATTTTTTGCCAGTCTGGTTTTCGATTACGACCAAGTAATGTGGTTGCGCGATCGAGTCAAAAATATACCCATTCGCCTCGTGTTTGAGTCAGCTTTGGAGTTGATGAGTTTGACTCAGTTGGGTAAATTTGCGATCGGCGACAAACCCAAAGGAATGCCCAAACCGATTAAATTCATTCTCGATAAGTTTAGCAATGGAAGAGAAGAAGATAAACTAGCTGGTTATATTAGTTTTTTGAAAACAGGGCCAAAATTACTTAAATATATCCCCGCACAAAAAGTACAAGACTTACGCAATTGGTTAATTATATATGGTTACTGGAATGCTGGCGGTACGGAAAACGTCGCTGCAATGTGTTGGACGCTAGCAGAAAAATACTTGGGATTGAAAGTAGGCGAAATTCCCCAGGCGATCGAAACACCGAATATGGGGTTACTGCATCCCGATTATGGGGGATATTTTACTTCTCCAAAAGAATATTTGAATTGGTATCAACAGAAGTCAGAAGTTGTAGAGACGCGAAAACGAAGTTCTTCTGAAAGAAGCAATTTCGCGTCTCTACAGAAGTCAGAAGTAACCAAACCTGTGGTGGGAATTCTTTTATATCGCAAACATGTCATTACCAAACAACCATACATACCTCAATTAATCCGTCACTTTGAATCTGAAGGACTAATTCCCCTTCCGATATTTATCAATGGCGTAGAAGGACATGTAGCAGTCAGAGATTGGATGACGACTGATTACGAACAAGAACAAATAAAAAAGGGAATTAAAGAAACTCTATCTCTTTCCAAAGATGCGGTGAAAGTAGATGCGATCGTCTCAACAATTGGATTTCCGCTTGTTGGTGGTCCGGCAGGTTCGATGGAAGCGGGAAGACAAGTAGAAGTTGCCAAAAAAATCCTCTCAGCTAAAAATATACCTTATATTGTCGCCGCACCATTATTAATTCAAGATATTCATTCTTGGACTCGTCAGGGTATTGGTGGATTGCAAAGCGTCGTTTTATATGCCCTACCCGAATTAGATGGCGCGATCGATACTATTCCTTTGGGTGGTTTAGTAGGAGAAGATATATATTTAATCCCAGAAAGATTGAAACGTCTGACAGGAAGACTAAAAAACTGGATTAAATTAAGACAAACTCCTACTTCAGAAAGAAAAATTGCCGTTATTTTATATGGTTTCCCTCCAGGTTACGGCGCAACGGGAACGGCTGCTTTATTAAATGTACCTAAAAGTTTGCTGAAGTTTTTACATGCTTTAAAAGAACAAGGTTATAACGTCGGTGAATTGCCTGAAGATGGAGAAGAAATAATCCGACAAGTTAAAGAAGCAGATGAGTCCGCAGATGAATACAGATTAACACAGATAAGCGATCGAGAATCTATCGGCGTTTATCCGCGTTCATCTGTGGACGTTAATGTCCGAACTCTAGAAAAATGGTTGGGATATTTATTAACAACTAAAGTAGAAAAACAATGGAAATCTCTAACTGGTAGTGGGATTAAAACCTCTGGAGATAACTTTCATATTGGTGGCGTACAGTTAGGTAATGTTTGGATTGGCGTACAACCTCCATTAGGGCTTTCTGGCGATCCGATGCGGTTGATGTTTGAGAGAGATTTAACACCACATCCTCAGTATGCAGCTTATTACAAATGGTTGCAAAATGAGTTTGAAGCAAGCGCGATCGTTCATTTTGGAATGCATGGTACTGTGGAATGGTTGCCAGGTTCGCCTTTAGGAAATACTGGTTATTCCTGGTCGGATATTCTTTTAGGTAATCTCCCCAATCTCTATATCTATGCAGCCAATAATCCTTCTGAATCGATGTTGGCGAAAAGAAGGGGTTATGGAGTATTAATTTCTCACAATGTGCCTCCTTACGGACGTGCGGGTTTGTATAAGGAGTTGATGGCGTTAAGGGATTTAATTGCTGAGTATAGGGAAGATCCAGATAAGAATTATGCCCTCAAAGATATTATTTGTCAGAAAATTGTTGACAGTGGTTTGGAAGCCGATTGCAAGTTTGTTGAAGGGGAAAAGTTAGGTATTGCTTTTAATTTTGAAAATGCTCGTTTGTTTAGTAAGAAGGCGATTAATGAGTATTTTGTCAAGGTTTATGAGTATTTGCAGGTGTTAGAACAACGTCTGTTTTCTTCTGGTTTGCATACTTTGGGTGATGCGCCAACTGAGGAGGGGTTGCGATCTTATTTGGAGGCTTATTTTGGGGATGAGTTGTCTGCGGATGCGATCGATCTGGTTGTTTCGCGCAGAGACGCAGAGGCGCACAGAGGTATGGGAGAGTTGGATGGTAGGATTGAGGAGGCTGAGAGGATTGGAGAGTTATTGGGTCAAAATACGGACGAGTTGACGAATCTTTTGCGGGGGTTGAATGGTGAGTATATTCCTCCTGCGCCTGGTGGGGATTTGTTGCGGGATGGTGCGGGGGTTTTACCGACGGGAAGAAATATTCATGCTTTGGATCCCTATCGTATGCCTTCTCCTGCTGCTTACGAACGTGGAAGGGAAATTGCTCAAAAAATTATCGCTCAAAATTTGGAGGAAAAGAATTCGTATCCTGAAACGGTGGCGGTGATGTTATGGGGTTTAGACGCGATTAAAACCAAGGGTGAGTCTTTAGGTATTTTGTTGGAATTGGTGGGTGCTGAACCTATTAAAGAGGGAACTGGAAGGATAGTTAGATATGAGTTGAAACCTATATCTGAAGTTGGTCATCCTCGTATTGATATTCTGGGCAATCTTTCGGGGATTTTTCGGGATACTTTTATTAATATTATTGAGTTGTTGGACGATTTATTTCAACGTGCGGCAGAGGCAGATGAAGCGGAGGAAGATAATTTTATTCGCAAACATGCTTTGGCTTTGAAGGCGCAAGGGGTGGAGAATTATTCGGCGCGTTTGTTTTCTAATCCTGCTGGCGATTTTGGTTCTTTGGTTAACGACCAAGTTGTAGATGGTAATTGGGAATCTGGGGATGAGTTAGCTGATACTTGGAAGAGTCGGAATGTATTTAGTTATGGACGTAAGGATAAGGGACAAGCAAGACCAGAAGTTTTGAATCAATTGTTGCAAACGAGCGATCGCATCGTTCAAGAAATTGATTCGGTTGAATATGGTTTAACTGACATTCAAGAATATTTTGGCAATACGGGCGGATTAAAATTAGCCGCAGAAAAACAAAGCGGTAAGAAAGTTAATACTAGTTTTGTCGAAAGTTTTTCTAAGGATACAACGCCGAAAAAGTTAGAAGATTTGCTGCGGATGGAATACCGTACTAAGTTATTGAACCCGAAATGGGCGGATGCTATGGCTAGTCAAGGTTCGGGTGGTGCTTACGAAATTTCTCAGCGCATGACAGCTTTGATTGGTTGGGGTGGTACTGCTAATTTTACTGATGATTGGGTTTACGATCGAGCAGCAGAAACTTATGCTTTGGATGAAGAGATGGCTGCTAAGTTAAGAGATGCCAATCCTGAAGCGTTTCGTAATATTGTGGGCAGAATGCTAGAGGCGAATGGAAGAGGTTTCTGGGAAGCTGATGATGAAAAGTTGCAGAAGTTAAGAGAGTTGTATGAGTTGACTGATGAGGAATTGGAAGGAATAACTGTCTAGTTATAATATGAAAAAGAGCAATCGTTAATAGTTCTTTTTAAAAGCTTTATTAGCAATTATTTTACCCAGCTTCTTTACTTAACATAGATGTGTCAAAATATATCAAAATTGACGTATAAAAATGGTGGCAGTTACAAATATGCCTTTATTTAGGTAGCCAAATGTCAGATTTAGAACAAAAGGAACTCCCTAAGCTTGAGGAATGGCAAGCTAACAATTTAAGACTCACAGCTTTTCTCAGTCCATCTGCTCAAATTGGCGAGCAGGATTGGTGGCAAACTTTATTGGGAGAATTACCAGATAATAAAAGTTCTCAACCTAAAACAGGTATTCAGCAAGAAGAAGGAAGTTTTAAAGACGGTCAAGTAGAGGGAAAACTAATTTTAATAGTTCAACCAACTCGGGTTGATTGGCAATTAGTTCCATCAGATTTTAATGGTTCAGAAATTCCTACAATTGGTTCATTTTTAGATTCTGTGAATTCATTTTTGGCTTTGATGCTTCGCTGGCTTAAAGATTCTCCGCCAATTCAACGCTTGGCTTTTGGATCGAGTATATTACAGTTTGTTAATAGTTCTCAAGAAGGTTATAAGTGTATTTCTGGTTATCTTCCTTTTGATTTAGATGAGGATTCTTCAGATTTTTTCTATCAAATCAATCGACCTAGACAATCTACTTCTGTTGAACTTCCAGATTTAAAAATTAATCGTCTTTCTAGATGGGGTATACAACTTCTGGTAAATATTGCATTTTCTCTAAATAAACCCGCTCCACAACGTACCACCAAGCCAGCTCAAGTTACTATTGCTTTAGATTTAGATATTAATACGGCAGAAAATATTCTAGACGAATTGCCTTCGGAACAACTGTCCCAAATTTTTAAAGAATTAGTAGAACTTGGCAAAGAAATTGCCGAGAAAGGTGATATCAAATGAATGCAAATCTTCAATTAAATAATTCAAGTTTTTTAGAACCTAACATAATTTCTTGTTCGAGAACATCAGAGGTAAGATTTTATTCAGCTATTGCTTCAACTTCAACTACGCCACAAGGATTGTCAAAAGTAGTTCAAATTTCAGCAATTACTCAACCTAAACAAGAGTTAAATTCTTTTCAACAACACGATCTAAAAACATCAACCGAGCTTATTAAATTTTCAAATTTACTTTATTCAAAAATTGAAGCTCTTTTTTGGTCAGCGAAAGAAGAATATTTTGAAGATGGTATGGAAAGCAAATTTTCTGATAAGTTAATTTCCACTATCAATAACTATGGTAACCATGCAATAGAAGTAATAATTTGTTTAATCGTCTATGGTAAGGTTTCTCCAGAAGTTGCTGGTGAAGCACTAAGATGGTTAGGGCGTATCGAAAACCCAGAAACATATCAATATCGTCGTTGGCTGCTCGAACGTAGTCTAAGTCTATCTTCACCAATTGTAAAAGATGGAGCAATTTTAGGTCTTGCTTCTATGGATGATAAACACGCTATTTCATACCTAAAAAGAGCAATCGAGAACGAAAAAGATTGCTTAGAGTTAAACTCAGATATAGAGCAAGTTTTGGAGCAGTTGGAGAGCGAATAATAGTGCCGCTACTTTTGAGGGCTATACGAAAGAGTAAGTGGTCTACAAGTAACAATATTTCATGGCTATCAGCACAAGAAATTCAAGCAGATGCTTTGGGTGACCTCAAAACAAGTAATAACACACTTTCCGTATGGTATGTAGAAGATGATAAATCAAATTTAGAACAAGTTATAATTGCCCTAGCTGCAAATCGCGATACGATTTCTAATCTCGACTATGCACTTTTTGATTTAAATTTAGTTGAAGATATTGGTATCAAAATTGAAGTTAACGAAGGTGCAACTCCTTATGAAAGCGCTAATCGTTGGCATCGAGACCTTGTGGAACTTTCGGTAACTAAGCTCGTAAAACTTGCCAAAGTAATTCTGACCAAATCACACAAAGAGCGAATTCCAGAAAAAAAGATTCTTAGCTTAATTCGAGATACTGTAAAAAATGGAAATATTGATAAAACCAAATTACCGCCAAAGATAGCTGGTAAATTAGATTAAAATCCAAAATCTATTCATATCCCATATCTAAATTTTTGTGCTTGAGGAGCAAGTTTATCAAGAATTTATCTTTTAGATACTTACAAATATTTACAAAATTTTGTCGTATCGACGGATATCTGGTTCGGCAGCAACTAAACCATCTAACTTGCTAATTGCTGCTTGGATATGTTTACTTGCCAAATGCGCTTCTAAATCGGCTTCGGTTGCCCATTCTTCCACAAAGGTAAAATCTGTTAAATCTACCCGATTTTGTAGTAATTCGTATTTTAGACACCCCGTTTCAGCTTTTGTTGGTTCGATTAAAGAGCATAAAACTGCTTTGAGTTGTTCTACTTTTTTAGGAAGGGCAACAACACGGGCAACAACACGAATAATTGATTCAGACATAATTTACTTAAAAAGAGCAACCAATGTTTTCTGAAATTTAAATTAATTGTTTATTAGCAGGATTTTAGACATACATGGTGTGTTAGGGCTATGCCTAACACACCCTAGAAAATGGTCAATTAATAAATCTACTCTCTTGGTAAAACTACTAATGAACTATCTGTACGAGTTTTTATTAGACCTCATTGTTAATTAAAAATTTCTTAATTTTTATCGATCGAGTTGAAAATTCAATACAGTTTTCGTTGGCGATCGAGTAACAAGATCTTGTTTGTATTGTTCGATCGCTGAAAGTTGCTGACAAGCTAGAAGAAGAATTGTTATGCTTATGGCAGCTTCTAATCGATGAAAAAAATTTTTAAAATTAGAATTCATAATTTTTAGCACTCCAATCTGAAACTATTTTTGGCGATCGATCGAACTCGAACTAATTTCAAGTTAGAATGCGATCGGGAAGAAATAGAGAATTCAACAAAGATTTAGATATTAATAGTCAAGCGTCCGTAAGCGAAACAAAATTTCTCGTTCTAAGATTATTCAGAGCGCCAACAAATTTTTATAAAGGTTGTATTTTAAATATAATATTAATTAAAAAACAAAATTATTATATTTTGATAAGCAATTATTTTTTAATTATTAAATTTTCTTAGTGATGCGCTCGACCTAATGCCAATTACCAAAAAGTGCAAAAGATCCCCAATATTCAGGAGAATTAAAAATTAAAAGATTGGGATTGAAATTCATTTGATTTTGCGTGAGAGATTTCATATATCTATACTTAGTAGCAAGAGCGTTGGCTCGCTCGAAATAACCCACTTGTTTGAGAATGTTGAGCGCGACTAAATAAGCTTCTGCTGCTCTAGTGTAGTTGCCGCCGAAAGCCATTAAATCGCCTACGTGCTGGGTGATGATGGCGCGATCGGCTCTTTCTAGATCGTTTTGCCAAGCAAGAGATGCTTGAGCGTCTCGACAGAAATCAAGCGCTTGTTGAATGCTAACCCGAGACAACTGTTGTTGAGCTTGCATTAGTGCAACTCCCAAAGATGCTCTCGCAGCTATACGTTGATGCAGGAAATATAGTAACATTGCCGTAGCTAGATTATCTCCGTGCCAAAGATTAACAGCAATTGTTTTTACGCCAGCATGAATTAGACTTTGTACCAGATCGAGCAGTTCGTTAGTAGTTAATGGTTCGTGGTTTTGACTAAATACGCTGAGAATTACCAAATCTACGTTTAAATTTAAGCTGGCTAATTCTTCGGTAGAAATGGTTTCACCGCCAGCAAGAAGAATACCAGAAGAGATCGAGCGATCGGGTTGAACGTAAAGATGAGCGATTTTAGGACTGCGACTGAGAGCGTCTAAAACGGCTTGTTTATCAATTTGAGAGGCATTGAGAAACTCTACCGAGCTAAATTGAGCGAGAAGTTTGGCGTTAGCTCTAACTAAAGAAGAATAAGTTAATTGTTTGAAACGATCGCTGCTGGTAGTGTTTGTAATAATACCTTCGATTCCGTTGACGATGAGAATATGTTTCGATCGCGTTTGAGTTGAAGAAATTTGTTGTAGTTGGCTAGTAGTAGGTAGATAAGAAATTGACTTCTGCAAGCCTAGAGGTTGACCTCGCCAAGATAAAGCATGAAAAGGAAAAAAAAGCAATTCCGCAGGTGGAACAAAAATTACGTGGTGAGATCGATCGCATCGATCGCCCAATGGCTCTAACAAGATGGTTTCCAACCTCAAACCAAGATTATCATCGCTAGTTCCTTGGCTAATTTTCTCCATCAATTGTTTGGCATCGTCTAAAAACTTACTAGCAAAAAACTCTTTGCCACGATACTGTTGTAAATTTATTTTAGCGACCAACCCCGCCGAATTAACTCCCCAAACTAAAATACTACGATCGAGCAGAAGATAGCTAACTAAGAGTGTTTGCGGTGGCAAATAATTGGCAATTTCTTCGAGGAAGATGGTTTTGTCTGATTCGCGAACACTTTGAGAGGTTGTTTCCACTCTTTTCGAGAAGTTTGGCAGCAAGCACGCTCTAATCATCTCACCGATGGTAAAAGCTTCCGTCCAATTATTGTTATCGACTAATGCTAAAGCGAGGTTGGCGTATAGTTGTTGCATCGCTCCTTCAAAAGCAAAAGCACGTTGTAGAATTTGTGCTTGCAGAAAACGATAATAAGTTTCGAGAATGCTGCCCTTGGCAAATTGAATCGGTTGAGAGAAAACAGCAAAAATTGTTTCAGCAAGACTGGTACACCAAAGCGCCGCCTCTAAATTTTTGTTGACGGTAAGAGCGTCGCCAGCAGCACGAGCAAAAGCCAATCCCCAACTAATTCCCCATGCTAAAGCGCCGTTATCTTTAGCCGAGCGAGCCAACTTTTCTGCTGTGGCGATCGCGCTCCCTTCTGGTCGATCGTAATAAGCACTCGTCCATAATTTTCCCATTTCTGCTGCCATAGCGTTGAGGCGATCGCCCAACCGAACAAAACGCTCTCTAGCTTCTTCATAACCTTGATTGGCTAAATACCATTGCCCTTCTAAGGTATTTAAATATGCCAATCGCATAATTGCCATTGCTTCTCCTCGTAGCGCTCGAGAGTTAGCAAAATATTTTCTCGCTTGATAGTAGAGTTCGTGAATGGCAGACAAATCTACATCTTCATCCAATTGACTGGAACTATTCAAATTGGCAACAAAATTAGTCAAACAATAACCAAAACAAATAGGTTTGCCACCAACGATAGTAGTTATGAGTAAGTCTGCCTTGGACAATAAGTACCAAGCTGCTTCTCTTTCGTTTTGCGACTTCAAACAAGCTTGAGTCAATTGCTCTAAAATTTCTAAACCCTGCTCGCTTGCTCCCGCCAAACCAAATAGCTCAGCCATCGCGCTGTAGATAAAATGAACCGCTATAAAAATATCTAGCCCTTGATAAACTTCTAGCTGCTTGGTTAGTTGTTCTTTAATTTCTTCTAAATATTCATTTGTCTGCGCTGATAGTATCGATTCGCCGTCATTTCGATTCCGCAATTGGTGGAAATTTAATTTCGAGAGAACCGAACGAAAATTGGGTAACACAGCGGCAACATCGCCGATCAAACTGCCTTCTAATTGCACGTATGGATTGCCAACTCTCTCCTTAAGCAGTTTGTACTGTTTGCGCCATGGAGAGTTAAGTTTGATTGCCTCAAAGTTGAGAGAAAAATGATCCGGAAACAATTCGCCCGCTTTCAATTCACTCAGATAAATCGTTACAGCAATAATCGACTTCTGCTCTACATCATCAGTAGCGGCGAAAGCAGCTTCAAAAAAAATCAAAGCGCTTTCGTATTCCCCTTGTAACTGATGTACTAAGGCGCGAGCAAACAAAGTTTGAGAATTTTTTTCGCTAATGAGAGCTTTTTGAGCAGCTATCCTAGCGGCTTCAAAATTACCTTGACCGATATCGACTAACCACGACCAATCTAAAGCCGAATCAACTTCTGGTATTCCTAAAGACGGTAAATAATTAAAGGTAGCTTTATGATGCATTGAATTTTTGCTCCCGATCGCAAAAACTGATGGTAATATCCTCATAAATAAAGACGATGAAATTGCGAGCGATCGCGAATAGTCAGTAGAAAATTATTACGCTTGTCGATCGCAATGTTCGAGAATGTTTTATCGTCAAAAATATAGACTGATGAAATTAAAAATAGAGGAGTGATAATGATAATGTTTGCTCAAGTTGCAACAAGTACTTTAACTATTGCTACATTAGCATTAGGTGGCAACAACCTCGGCGTAACCCCAACTGAGACTCAAACAGTTTCCGCTCAAAAAACGGCTTTTGTCTGTGCGCCTCAAATGCAAACACCTACTATGTTTGCTTATACTCCAGGTCAGGTCAACTTAAAACCAGTAATTACTTGGCATAAAGAATATCTTTTACCCGAAACAACAGCAGCAGACATTTGCCAGCAAGTAGCCGAAAAACTACAAAACAATTACCAACAGGGACAAGAAAAGTTTATGGCGTTTGAAAAACAACAAGATCGAACGCTAGTTTGTTTGGTTGAAGATAAAGACGATAAATGTAATTCCAATAATAGCGAAGAGTTATTCAGTCTCAACCCTAGCTACGATCCTACTTGTTTGATGAATAATTTGAATCCTACTGAGTGTTCTGTAGTCAGTCAAAGAAGAGGCTCGCTGATGACTCTACCCGATGGTACTTATACTCCTACTTGGTGGCCGTTTTAATAGTTAACAACAAATGGCGATCGTTCGTTTCTTGAACGATCGCCACTTTACACGCACCGTCTTAATTTTTCCCTAATCTCTGCTTTTGTTATTGAAGGAAAATGTTTCAATCCAGTGTCGCTCGATAAAATAATGTCATATCGAAGATTTTTGTGTTGTTTAACTATTGTTTTTGCTAGCTCTACTTTATTTTTATCAACAGATCGAAGCTTAGCTGTGGAAAGCGACTGTCAACAATCGCCGAGCAAAATTTCCCAACAAATCGATCGAGAAAAAGGAAAGCCTATTGTCAAAAAGCGTAATTTTTCGGACAAGATCGGCAAACAAACCGGCAGCGCGATCGCTAAGAAAAACTTTTTCAACAGATGTAAAGCAAGTCTATTAAAATTACACAAACCCGTTTCTTTACCCGTTGCGATCTCCCATGGGGAGTGCTTCGCAATCGAAACTCCATTTTCACAGCAACCAATAGATAATATTGCCCCCAATACTGGTTCTCCTTCGCTGCGTTTGAGACCTTTCGAACAAGAAGAACAAAAATTCGAACCGACCAGAATTCCTTTACGCCTTCCCAAATTTGATTTTTATCGAGCGTCTCCGAGTGCCACTATTGTTAACCCATCAGCCTACGGTGCTTCTTGGCGCACTGCTGGAGTTGGTTTTGGCTTACAGGAGCGAACTCGTTTTACTAGCGATGCCGATGGTGTAATCGGTCTTGGTTTTGGTTTGGGAAATCCCAACACCAATGTCGGCGTGCAGCTAGGCGTAACCTTGGTAGACGTTAGCGCGCCTTTTCGCGATGGTGCTTTTAATGTCAAACTGCACCGACGTTTGCCCAGCGATTTTAGCGTCGCTTTGGGCGTACAAGGATTGGCAAACTGGGGCGATACCGATGGCGGTTCTTCAGGTTATGGCGTAGTTACTAAAAAATTTACGCTTAAAGAAGATAGAACGCAACCTTTTAGCGAACTTTATACTTCGATCGGTCTTGGTGGCGGTCAGTTTCGCTCCGAATCGGACATAAGAAATGGAAATGATTCTCTTGGCGTGTTCAGTAGTTTAGCCCTTAGAGTAATCGAACCGATGAGTTTAGTAACAGAATGGACCGGTCAGGATTTAACGATAGGACTTTCTGTTGTTCCTTTTCGCAATTTACCCTTGGTTATAGTTCCAGCAGTTACCGATATTACTGGTGAAGCGGGCGATGGAGCGAGATTTATTTTCGGTTTTGGTTACGGTTTTACTTTTTAGTATTTTTGGAAAAATTTAGGTAAAAAAGCATGAAACTTTTACAATCGATTTTTAAAATTAGTTTATCTGTCTGCTGGTTGATAATAGCTGCTGATGTTGCCAAATCTCAGTCTGCCAATCAATCTGATATTACTGGCCCCAATCCGATCGAAGCTATTCCAACAGAACAGCCATCTCCATCTAATAATACCCCTGCCAGCAATTCCTCTACTAACAACGATAACAGTAGCACTCAAGGCGGTAACAACAGTCAAAATACTGCTAATAACGACACTCAAGGTGGTAACAACAGTCAAAATACTGCTAATAACGACACTCAAGGCGGTAACAACAGTCAAAATACTGCTAATAGTAACAACGAAGGCAATAACAACACTTCTAGCGGCAACAACAGTCAAAATACTGCTAATAGCAACAATAATAATTCCTCTGGTAACAATCCAAATGGACAAGGCTTAGCTGTAGGAACGACAAATCCAGGTACGCTAAACAATACCAGCAATCCCAATACACAGACGGGAACGACTAACACTAGCGCTAACAATACCAGCAATCCCAGCAATCCCAGCAATCCTAATACACCAACGGCAACGACTAACACTAACGCTAGCAATACCAGCAATCCCAGCAATCCCAATACACCAACGGCAACGACTAACACTAGCGCTAACAATACCAGCAATCCCAGCAATCCCAATACACCAACGGCAACGACTAACACTAGCGCTAACAATCCCAGCAATCCCAGCAATCCCAATACACCAACGGCAACGACTAACACTAACGCTAACAATCCCAGCAATCCCAGCAATCCCAATACACCAACGGCAACGACTAACACTAACGCTAACAATCCCAGCAATCCCAGCAATCCCAATACACCAACGGCAACGACTAACACTAGCGCTA
>JBOFLQ010000062.1:0-3193 GCA_051657945.1 Xenococcaceae cyanobacterium
ACGACTAAGTCATTAGAATTGGCAGCTTGTAGTAGAGGAATATAATCGGCAGGTTGACCACTCTGTGCTTCTTGAGACGCTCGATCGAGCCAACGATGCAATTGTCCTCGATCTAAATTAGCGAGTCGATTCATCTAAAATATTGTTTTCTGGCGCGGGAGTAGGAAGAGGAGATTTCTTTTCTAAAAGATTATTTTCTGGTGTGGGAGTGGGAAGAGGAGATTTCTTTTCTAAAAGATTATTTTCTGGTGTGGGAGTAGGAAGAGGAGATTTCTTTTCTAAAAGATTGTTTTCTGGTGCAGGTACTGGTGTAGGCAATAATTTATTGTTACTCTCTCTTGAAGGTTCTAAATTTCTCGATCGAGGAATATTTAGAGAAGGACATACTTGCTGGTTATAATCAAAACTAACCTTAATACGATAGGGTTGTAATTGACCTGTTTGATTGGCAAAACGCTGGGCATTAATATCTCGAAGTGCTTGCCTATTTAAAATTGGATAACCAGCACTCTGAATTAGTTCTGTTTCTAAAATATTGCCTTGCGGATCGACAACTGCGCCATATGTAGCAGCTCCTTGCAGTCTTCTCAAACAGGCATCTTTAGGATATGTACCAAGAATGTTGGCTACCAGTGGTTGTGCTACTCTAACTTTAGTTAGCCAATCGACATAGTTTTTATTAGCCGATTCATTGCTAGTATTCCTTTCGTCTTTTTGTAAATTTTTACCCAACTCAGAAATTGAAGCTACTAAATTTTGCTGGCGTTGGGCAGTTATTTGTTCTCTAGTGGGTGCTATGGGTTGATTTTGTCGAACTGGTTGAGTCGGCTGTATTTGTTGGTTACCAGCAGGAAGATTATTTGTAGGTAGTCGATCGGCAAAAGGTTGTTGCGGATTGAAATTAGATGGTGGCAATGTAGGAATATTAGCCCCGCGATCGAAATTTGGTGGCGGTGGTGCGGGTAAATTTTTGGCTATTGGCAACTTACTCGTCGGCGGTGGTGGCGGCAACTTAATACTCAAAGGCTCAGCAGGTAAAGGTGTTAGCGGTGGGGGTGGAGGAAGGGGAATTGCAGATAAACTCGGAGGTAAAGGCGGCAAAAACGTCGGATCGATACTGTTTGAGTTGGGGGCGATCGCCGAAGGTAGGGGCGGTATGGGTGGTAAGGGTGGCAATCCTGGCGGCTGGGGTAGATTGGGAGTTGTTCCCTGTAAAATTGGTAACCCTGCTAGGGCATTAGAAAAGTCGGGCAAGCGATTTTGTTCGGTAGGAGTTAATTCGATCGTCGGAACACTACGGCTGAGGTCGATACTACTATTATCTTCGATAGGATCGGACATCAGATTGGGCAATCCAAAATAAAATACTAAACCGTGCAGAACGACAGATGTTGCGATCGCAATCGGATTTGAATGAAGCAGTTTTTTAGATCGAGTTCCTGCTATCGAATTATTTAACATAAAAGTTAAACCCAAAATCGCCCATTTTTATTAGTTAAATTAACTTCTAATTTGTACTGGCATTACCAAATAAATCATCTGCAAGCTACCCAATGGAGTAAAAATAACTGGTTGATTCCATTCGTTAAGTTGCATCTTAATTTCGTTGGTTGGCAATGCTTTTAACCCATCCATCAAATATTTGATATTAAAAGCAATATCGGTACTTTCTCCTATAACTTCTGCTGGCATTGATTGTTTTGCTTTGCCGACATCTTGGGCTTCTACAGATAGTGATAGCTGTGAGCGATCGCTGTCTATGGAAAATTTAACAATATTATTTTTTTGATCGGCTAAAACTGCCACCAATTCTAAACTACTTATCAGTCGTTTGCGTTCTACTGTTACTTGACGTATAAATTGATTGGGAATTAATGTTTGATAGGCTGGATAAGCACCTTCAAGAATGCGCGTCGTCAAACGACGATCGCCAAAATTAAACACTATTTGAGATTCATTCAAACAAAAATTAATCGTATCTGTAGGTTGAAGACTGCCGAGCATCTTTTCTAGTTCCCGCAAAGCTTTAGCAGGAATTGTTACAGACAAGGAGTTCGGAATTTGTGGTTGAGAATTCGGATTTGGATTTTCTGCATCTTCTAAACTTGCTTTTACTACAGATAAACGATGTCCATCTGTTGCGGCAAATTCTAAACTACTATCGAATTGAGTTTTTAAGTGAACTCCACTAAGAACTTGTTTTGTTTCATCAGCACTAGCTGCAAAAGCCGAACCTCGCAATCCTTCTAACAATATTCCTACTGGTAAGATTATTTTTTCGTCATCTTCTACCATCGGTAATTCTGGATATTCGCTAGCACTTATTCCTCTAATCTGAAATTGCCCAGAAGCAGAAGTTAGATCGACTTTGATATCTTCTTCGTTGTTTTCGCTATCGTTAGCTAAAAAAGTAATTTCTCCTTCTGGCAAACGAGAAACAAGATCGCTCACCAGTTTAGCCGGTATTGTTAAGCTTCCACCTTCGCCAACTTCTGCATTAAAACTAGTCTGAATGCCAAGGGTGGAGTCAAAGGCAGTTAAATTAATTTTTTGTGCTTCCTCGTCTGCGGTTAGCAGTACATTGGCTAGAATCGGGTTGGGCGGACGAGTGGGTACGGCACGACTGACTAAAGATAAGTTACTGTTGAAGTCGCTTTGACTACAGGTAAATTTCATGAGAATAGGGAATAGGGGATAGGGATTAGTAGCAAGTGTGCCGCGTGTGCCGCGTTTTTACTTATTACCTCACGCCTTCTAAATCCTTCTAAATACAGAATAGGAAATAGAGGTTAGGAGTTCAATTGTATTATCAAAGGGCTAAATTCAAATTATAAATTTGAGTAGGTCAGTTTCCTATACTTATAAATTTTTTGGCACTTTCGTAAATTTGTTAACGTCTATATAGTAAAGTGGGACACTTTTGTTCCCAACAACATTTTATCAACAACAATTATTGAGTTTTGGCCATGTTTGCTCAGAAACTATCGCTTCCTATCTTAATTTCCGCCCTGGTTATCTCAAGTGGTTTAGTTGCTGGGGTGCAAACCATTACTCGCGCCCAAGGCGGTACTCCCGGATTAACCATTTTTAGCGGTGTCGATCGCGAAAATTTACTTAACTACCATCTAGATTTTGGGGGCGTATCTGATGGTTGGGATCGCTATCGACTGTTTATTCCCGCTAAAAAAATGAC
>JBOFLQ010000063.1:0-10126 GCA_051657945.1 Xenococcaceae cyanobacterium
TATTGTCAAACGAAATAGGGAGTTAACCAAAACTGAACCAGGCTGTTGAATTTGTCAAAAATAAGAACGAAACTCAATTTGGATAAGCTTTTGGAGCGTTAGATGGCGGCTGGTATCAGCTTCGCTACTTTTACGCCTAGTTAGTTGTGCCAGCAGTACTTCTGGGGTCACGCTAGATTGACGATTTGCTTCTTTTCGTTCGAGAGCTGGATTTAGTTGTCCGTGGATTTTCAAGGCTAGCTCGATTTCTCCTCTCGGTAAGCCCCCACAAGCGACGACCAGTGTTGTTCTTTTGCTTGCTAAAAAAATTAAAAATACTTTCGCGATCGATGGCAGAAGATTTTAAACCTACTACCAATCTTCCTTGTTTGGCTAATGGCAGCCAATCTTTTATTGTTAACATTTAAATTTTAATAACTCTAGAAGTAAAAATTTGATGCAATTGCAGAATTACAGAATAAATTGCAGAATTACAGAATAAATCGCTGGTGAGGCTTCCAGTTCGTTTCTGTGGCATAGTCTATTTAACTAAAATAAGTTAGATGTAGCTAATATCGATCGTCTTATTTTAAAGATATTTTATCATTTTAATTTTTAAGAAAACTCAAAAACATAATAAGAATAAACTAGTTTTTTAAGAATTAAATTAAGCGCTTACCAGCGCAAAATTTTAAAAAACAATTTATTATTAAATCAAAGGAAATTAACCATGGTCACTAGCACGAAAACAATTCGTTCTGCACGAGGCAACAAGACAGCTTCATCCAAAAGCAATGCTAAAGTACAACAATCTATTAATGGCAAAAAAAGCAGCAGTGAAAATGCAACTACAGCAGAACAACTAGCCAAAAGAATCATAGCTGGTACTAAGAAAATCTATGGAGTCGATCTATTAGTTTGGTTTTTGTCGTTGGATTTCAAATTGCAAAACCATTTACAAATGTAATTTTGTTGTAAATATCTTCGTTTTTTGGCTCGTTTGAAGGGTAATGTTCGACCCACATCATTTTATTTAGGAGAAAATTATACTTGCAATGCACTAATTGTATCAATTCTTCTGCGGCTTTGCTCATCGCTCTACCTATATTATCTGGTAGATTGCTGGCAATAATGACAGTTCGGTCGCATTCAACCTGATATACCCTCAATCGACATCTACATGCATGGTCGAAGGATTCGTAGGTCAAGATAGTATCGTCAATTAGACGAGTAGTTGTTTGTGCCATTACTTTGAGAATTAAAATGGGCAAAATCTGGAAGAAAGAGCTTACCTATAAATTTTACTAGGCAAAGATTAGAACTAAGTAGAGCCAGCATAAGACGCAATGCTAGAATATTAATATCGCGCTCGATCGCGGTGTAACAAAAATGTCAACCATCAAAGAAGAATTACTTGCTGCCATTGAGGTTGCTTCGGATGAAGTACTCGCTCAGACTCTTCTTTTCATTAAAAAATCCTTGAACACAGTAGAAAATAGATCTCTATCTAAAGAGTACCCAAGTTCTCTTGATGGCTTTTCAGAATTTCTACAATCTGAAGGTTTTTACGAAGATGAGTATATCGATCGTTGCATGGCAGAGATCGAAAATAAATGATTGCCGCAGTTATTGATTCTTGCATAATTTTTGGGATGCCTTTGTGCGATACTCTTTTGAGGGCTGCAGAGCAAAATTTAGATCGAATTATCTTATCTCAAAAAATACTTGAAGATGCCACTCGCAACATGGTCATCAAAGGTAGATTTAAACCCAAGCCAGAGCAATTTTACCAGCAACAAATTCTAAATGCCTTTCGTGATTGTTTTGTCTTAGCTCCATCAAACCTGACTGAATCGATAACTAACGCCGCATCCGATCGCCACGTTGCGGCAACTGCGATCGTTGGCAATGCTAGTTATATTGTTACTTTCAATCTCAAAGATTTTCCGAGTACTTCTTTAGTCAAATACGATCTTGAAGCAATTCACCCCGATCGATTTTTAGAACTATTATGCGATCGATGGGGAGACGAAAGATTATACTGATTGATTTGTCAACAATCAAACGCTCTCCAAAATCCACCGATCTCGCCTGAGTTATTATTGAATAAACTAGCGCGTCAACAATGCGAGCGTTTCCGATCTAGATTAATTAAATTTATTGACAGCTAAATAATAAGTAATAATTTTTTGTTTCCGTCATTTAAACCTTAGCTCGCTATTCGCATCCACTCTATACAAGCTTTAATGACATGGCCATATTCAATCGAGCAAGCTAGTCAAGCACTTTATCTTGAATGTTTGGGCGATCGATTGGCTAATTTTTATAGTAGATTTGGTTTTGTACCAGTGTCTTGGCAAGAATTACCCAAATCTCTTAAATTTAAATTTGGTATATCTCAATTAGCAAAAACTCTGTTGAGACTTCCCGTAAAATTTATAAAATATGGCGATTAATTATCATCGACAATATTAAAAATAAATTGATTTAAATGCCGATCGTGAACCCAACAACAGCGTTAGATCTATTCTGGAGTCTTGTTGCTAATGTTTTAATGCTTAATGCTGACTCCTTTCGACTACTAAACCACTTACCTTTGAGTTTAATTGCAAGTATTTTAGTAGTTTTATTAGCAGCTTTATCTCAAGGTATTGGTCAGAGTGTAGTCTTGTTTATCAATCGAGTTCGACCACTTCGATTTATTTTATCTCTAGCAATTTCAGCAATTATTTTTACATTTAACTATAACTTTTGGGTTTTAAGCACTTGGTTAGTAGCTATTCAAATTTTTCAAGCAAATCTTTCTTTCATCGAAATTGTCCGAGTTTTTGGCTTTAGTTATGCTCCTTTATTATTAGGCTTTTTGATGGTTATTCCTTATTTCGGAATGCCGATTTTTGTCATACTATCGATTTGGACGCTCTTGGCGATTGTGACGGGAATTGAAGCGATTGCCGTTGACTGTAGCGAGCAAAGCTCAATCACACATTTAGGATTATGGCAAGTTTTTGAATGCTGTATTGGTGGTTGGATTGTTCTACAAGTTTCGCAGCGTCTTCTCGGTCGTCCCATTGCTACGATCGCTACTTGGTTGACCGAACATGTTGCAGGAGTAGAATTAATTACAGATCGGCTGGAGCTAGAACAAATACTTTATTCTGGACTACCAATTACTCCCGAACCAAATAATATTCCTGACTTTATTGGCGATTTGGAAGAAAAAAATAGTAATTAAAAATTAATTATTATTGTATTACTCAAGATAAAAGAAGGAGCAATTCATAGGAAGTCTAGTGAATAAACAATTTTTCAAAAGTTGGGGTTTAGTTATTTTAGCCCTGAGTTTAATTATCTTTCTCTCTCCTATTAATATCTGGTGGCTGCGCTGGTATCGAGTATTTGAAAATCAATTGTTTCATTTGAGCCTCGATCTAATGCGAATTTGTTTGTTGACTCTAACATTTGCTGGTTTACTCGCTCCCTTTGAAGCCTTGGGTTGGTGGGCTGGATGGTATAGTAATCATCCCGATCCCAGACAACAACCTCTACTGAAGAAAAATAGTACGACTTATCGATCGCAATCTACCCAATCTCAAGCAAGCGCAACTCATTATCTAGTTTATCTCGATGGCATTGGTATTAGTTCTTTTGATTATGCTTTGGGAGTGTCCACTTTTTTAGAACAACTAACTGAGGCAGTTGGTAGCGACTTTATTTTAATTCGCGAGATTATGCCTTATTCGGTTTTAAATCTGCCTTTAACTCTGGGAAGACCTTTAGCAGCTTTCTGGCGATGGGTTAACCAAAGCAAGATTAAAGGACTTGGGGTTTTGATTTTATTGCGGAATATGTTTCAAGTAGCAGTATCGGTAGATAGTCGCTACGGCCCAATTTTTAATCGGGGTACAGCACAAGTCATTATTGATAGTTTACTCGATCGTGGTTATCAACCCGGAAGCGGTACTCCCATAACCATCATTGGTTATAGTGGTGGCGGACAAGTAGCTTTAGGAACTATACCTTATTTAAAAAAGGTTTTGGCAGCGCCTTTGTCAGTGATTTCTTTGGCTGGAGTTTTAAGTGGTAATACAGAAGTCGTTCAATTAGAGCATCTCTATCATTTAGTAGGAGAAAAAGATTTAGTCGCTCGTTTTATACCTTTTTTGTTTCCGCAACGATGGCAATTTATTTCTTGGTCGAATTGGAATTTGGCTCGAAGTCGGGGTGAAATCAGTTTTATTTCTTTGGGTGCTGTCGGACATGATGGTATTGGTGGCCCTTTCGATCGTACAACTTATCTTTCTGATGGTCGTAGTCATTTAGCTCAAACAGTGGAAATTATTTCTAAAATTTTGCATCGTCAAGATGGAATTGAATTTTTTCCTTCTAGCGTTCCAGAAAGCTTTTACCAACAAAGAAAACTGAGTAATTACGAACGTTATCTTCAAGCTTGTTTCAATCAATATAACTATTATCCAAGCAAGCAGTCCGTACCACCTGATTATTATCCTGTAAGCAGTTGGATTGGTCGTCTTATTTTGCCCGATATTAGAGAACGTTCTCATGTTCGGGGGATTTATTTGGAAGTTTATTATGCACCTCAAAAATATCGAAATTTAATCGGAAAAAAGGTAATTTTACGTTGGAGCGATCGCCCAGATTTACAAGCTTATCTCAATCAAATTAAATGTAGTATTCATTTTTCTGCTCAAGCTTATGAAAGTATCAAGCAGGGTTTAGTTAACCCAATTCGCTTGAATTTTTGGCGCGAGGTTGATGCGTTGGAATCTTTGGTAGGTGCTAGACCAAACGATGATGTAATTGTCGCCTTAGAACCAGATTTGCGTTTGTCTGAGCATGATTCATCGATCGCGACTACATTGTATATCGCTCGCGAACCTACAGTTATTACTGGTCGATTTTATGGCTTAGTAACTATTGTAGGAAAAACCGATCGCACAGATCGCTTTCGAGTTATTCACTATAATCCAAGTTCGCAAAAATTTGATGGCCCCGAACAAATTGTTTGTATTCCTCAAGTAATTGCCGATCGCAACGGGGTATTTCCTTCTACTACTAAGAATATTGAAAACTCTCCTGTTAACTCAACTGGTTGGTATATCTATGGCGAACTCAATTTCGAGCGAGTTTTTACCGCCCGTGCGATCGCTCCAAAAGAGTTATTTCAATTAAAACCCAAACAAATTATTTCAGGTTTGTCTGCTACTACTAATTACATTCGCGCTCGATATTGGCAAGATATCGAGCGGCAAAAAGGTCAAATTGATTCAATTCTTCTCAATCCAAACTCTTTATCTGAAACAGAAGCAATTGCCCAATATCAATTCGGCGATCGTTTGTTGCTGCTACACACTTATGGAGGAATTGGCGGAAAAAAAACAGAAGTTCCCCCAATCGGTTTATTTTTCGGACATTTTGCCTTTGGCATAGCGAATGTAGTACGCGATCCGATTACTGGTGAACTTCGGTTTAAGATTGTCTACAACCAAGTTTATACCCAAAATCTCGATGGCATTATTGCTGGTAATTTGGACTGGAGTAACTATTTAGGCGATCGTCAGTTTGGTTGGTTGGGAACTCGTCCTGTAGTCGATTTCATCGTCAAGCTAGATGTTTTGGAAGAATACAATTTTGGGGGTAATATTCGTTTTCCTCTCAATGCTTTAGCCTACCAATTAAATAAAATGATGGCCCGTTATCGCACAGGCGATGGAACGGGTGCGACCTTTGCTGGACTAGCCAACTCTTGCGTGCAAGATTCCTGTCAGGCTTTATATCTAGCCATTAAAATGATCCTGACGGACATTAAACGCGATCGAGAAATCCAAAACTGGATCGCAACATATCCAGAAGATCCTCAAACCAAACGTTTAGAAAGGTTAATTGCTTTGTACAAAACTATCGAACGAAAATTAATTCCTTGGCGAACAGTGCGTTCGGATTGGCTAGATCCTTTTGAATCTCTCATTGGTACCAGACTCGCCGAACAACCAGTAACTACAATTATTAATGCTTTAACCAGTTGGCGAAGTCTTTTGCCTCGTTTAGCTAACGATCGATTAGCAGAAATATTACTCGAACACGGTGCTTCTTTGTGGCTGTTAAGAACTACTCAAGTTGGTGGTTGGGATGAAGAAATCGAACCCATTGCACCGACCAAATTATGGATTTGAAGAAGCCGTCTAATTTTTGTCAAACTTTTTTTACAATCGGTTACAATTTTCTATTTGTGTCTAATTGCCGATCGTAACGAGAAATCGAGGTTGTACGACCTTTTTCTAAAAATAGACACACGAATCCTGCAAAGTTACATTTTTATCTTACTCAAACCACTATAACTTCGTCAATAATTGACTAATTATCCCTACGATTTTTGGTCGTTTTAGACTATTAATTTATATTAAGCAAAAAAAATGATTGAAATTTTAAAACTAAAAGCAAAAAGCTAAAAGAATAGATTATATTACTTAAATGTGCGAGCGATTTTTTTAGTACATATGCTCTATGACTTTTTTCAACAAAATTTTAGAGCAATAAAAAGCGATGAATTTTGAAGAGGCGATCGAATGAGCATTTAATTTAAGATGGGGATTTTCCCAAATTTTCAATTTGTCCCATTCCACTAACATCTTCTGTTAATTTAGGATTACCGTAATAGCCTACTCTGCCCATGCCGCCAAGATCGACATTCAGAGTTTTTTCTACCCAAACTGTAGCGCTACCCGTTCCTGAAAGTTCGATCTCGGCGCTTTGAGTTTTTAGTTTTGATGCAGTGTATTTTCCAACTCCAGAAAGAGATACGGCTTGTGTGTCAGCTTGTCCAGCTAGTCGAACTTTTCCCGTTCCACTGAGATCGAGATCTAATTGTTTTGCTTGAAGAGAGTCAATTTCAATACTATTTGCACCACTACTGTTAATGGACAGTCGATCGGCGTTAATTTTTGGTGCTTTTACCATTGCAGCGCCAGAAAAATTCATGCGATCGATCGTTTTTACTTGTAAATCTACCTGAATTAATTGAGTTGTTTGAATATTTTCGTTGTCTTTTAAAGTTAATTCCAATTGTCCATTGACAACTCTAGTCTCGATCTTAGGTAAGATATTTTCTTGTGCGGTAATGCTTAAAAATTCTCGATCGCCCTGAGCGATCTTAATTTCCGCAGGTAAATCAGATGAAATCTGCTGAAAATTACTAACCGATCTCGACTCTGTGCGGGTATTTCCAGAACCACGACCATTATTGTCGTCACTAGCGATAATGATTTGACACGCACTCAAAGTCAACAGCGTCGAAACAATAGCGACAAATTTGATTTTTTGCATGATATTTGCTGACGATCGATTTTGGTCGCGATCGCTATATTTCACATTTTAGGCAAAACATCTTGTGAAAGTTTCCAATTATTAGATAAGAATCCCTAAATAAGTTTTTATTCAATTAGTTTCTTTAGTTAATATATAGTTAAAAATCTTTACGCACGTAGAGAATATGGCAAGTTTCCATTCAATTAATTTCTCTAGTTAATAGAGAGTTATCGCAAGCAGCCAATAAGCCGCTTTTGACAGTTTTATCTAAGTTACAACTTGCGGAACGACTATGGGATTTAGTGAACGAACCGTTATTCAATCAGGCGTTTAACTCAATTGTGGAAGTATCCGAGCTTGTTTTTCAAAGGTGTCGTAAATTGTTGACTCAACAAGAATTAATTCGAGGTTTAACCTTTTATCATTGGTTTCCTGAAATTAAAGCAGCTTAATAATGGTTGATTAACCCAACATGATATAAAACCCCCTTTTTTGAAATCGCTGACACTAATGACTCACGGCATCTTGATAAGTTTTGAGCAGCTCCAAAGTTCTAATCAAGTCCAAGATAAATCACATCCCAGTAACCTAACTATTCTGGACAGCTTTGCGATCGTGGCATGAGAGCATTTCAAGAAAACGGTACATAACTCCCTGTATCGTTGCAAAATTCTCATTCCCAGAAAGGATCTCCTCGGAACTCTGAACATACTTTCCTGTAACTAATTCTGATGCACCATTCTCAATCATTTGCCGTACACCTTGCCGATCGACTTCCAAGTGAAATTGCAAGCCAAGTACCTTGTCGCCGTAGAGGAATGCTTGATTAGCACAGCCTTCACTGTAGGCAAGACGGATGGCTTTCTCTGGCAACTCAAACGTATCCCCATGCCAATGAAAAACAGTCAGTTCAGAAGGTAAGAATTCAAGAACTTTAGATTGCTGAACTGCTTCTGTTGTTTCAATCGCAAACCATCCAATTTCTTTGTGTTCACCCAAATACACTCTTGCACCTAGAGCATCCGCAATCAGTTGTGCTCCTAGACAAATACCAAGCACTATTTTATCTTTCTCGATCGCCTGCTTAATCAACTGTTTTTCTGCGATTAGCCAGGGATACCGATCGTCTTCATAGATGTTCATGGGTCCGCCGAGGACGATCAACCAATCAAAATCATTCACAGTTGGTAAGGGATCGTCGGCATAAAGTCTGGTAGAGGATAACGAATAGTTTCGATCGCTCATCCAAGTCGAAATACTACCCAATCCTTCAAAGGGAACATGCTGTAAATAGTGAATTTTCATTATTGTTTCTCGGTGAGGTAACTTTTCAATAAAGACCGTGTGGGCGTACAGGCAACCAGAAGAATCTCAGCGTCTTGCTCTCCGATCGCAGAGATATCGTGTGGGAGAAATGCATCAAAATGAGCCGCGTCGCCCGGATTGAGTAAAAACTGCTCGTCTACTAGAGTCAGGATTAACTGACCGAAGAGAACATAGAGCCACTCTTCACCGCTATGCTGATAGTGCTGTTCTCCTTTTCGATCGACAGGTACGATTACTCGGAGTGGATGCAGATCGGCGAGATGGTTTCCGCCAGCTAGGGAAGTGTAGCGCAGCCCATTGCCTTCTTGAAGCAGACGATCGCCTGCGCGAATCACAACGCCCGCAGAAGCTTTTCGGTCTGAAGCCACTGGCTTTGAGTTTTCTGAAGTTGAGCCAAACAGGTCGGGCAGTGAAACTCCATATACCCGTGCCAAGTTAAACAGAACTGCCAGTGAGGGCTGTCGTTCGCCACATTCTAAGCGTGACAAGTATGCCTCAGACACATCTGCTTGTTCGCTCAGTTCGCTTAAAGTCCAACCCCGTTCAGTTCTTAAAGTACGTAACTGTTGTCCTAGTTTGTTTAATTCAGACTTGAGAAGGGTCTCGATCGAATTTTCCATAAGTTTTCTATTAAGCAACTTAGTTCATTATATTGCCTATCAGTCAAGTTAGCAATTTTTTTAGAAACCCCTACAGCAATTATTTGCCATTCTCTAAAACTGCTAATTAGTTGTCTCATAAAACTTTCATTGCTCTAACTAGCTGAAACTCGAAGCTGAAGACTAGCTTTGATTGGAAAAATAATTTGACAGTTAGGCAATTTTTATATTATTGTTTAGGAGTCCTGAATATTCAGATGCTGACACAGGATTGCAGTCCGATCGCGTCGGTCCTGGCAATTCAGAGATTTAAGGGAGTGAACTCAACATGGCACTGGACACTGAGCTATTGGAACAAAGCTTTGAGCAAGTTAAGAATCGTGAACCCGATCTCACAGCTTTGTTTTATGCCTATCTATTCGCGGACTATCCAAAGACGAAATCTTTGTTTGCTCACTCGGAAACAGGTTGTACCTTATTTGTGTTTTATTCGGAGGGATAAATGATTGCCCAGATTCTTTCAATTCAGGTTGGACTACCCAAATTGCTTGGTATTGCAAATGCACTAGATCCAATGGATCGTCCTTGGTCTACTGGATTCTTCAAAGAACCGATTCAAGGGAGGATCTGGCTTGGAAGCACCAACTTAGCTGGAGATGGTCAAGCCGATCTTAAACATCATGGCGGTGTTGAAAAAGCAGTGCTGGTGTATGCGGCTGAACACTATCCCTCCTGGCAAGCACGGTTAAATTTGCCCAACGTGAGTTCGACGAGGTTAAAAAAGAGCAGGAGGTAGAGCGGGCAAACCTTTCGGTTCTAAATCGAGAGCGGGTTTTTGAGGCAGATAAGTATAAGCAATCAATCCCGCAAAGAGATTAACCAAAAAATTCCAAACA
>JBOFLQ010000064.1:0-24959 GCA_051657945.1 Xenococcaceae cyanobacterium
TTCTTTGTTGACTGGTGGCTTGTAACTTCGCTATTAATTATAAAAAAAGAAAGGTCAGAAAAAATATTCTGGCTTTTCTTTGTTTAAAATATCAAAAAATATTTAAAAAAATCACTTTTTCTTCATTCATCGATCGACAGAATTTGCTATGGTCAACGCAGTACTTAAGCCTTCCAAACATCCTCTTGCCAAATATATCTATCGATTAGAATCGGGGGATGCGCTACTCAAAGATTCTCCAGAAAACGTTTTAGAAGTTGTCGGCATTCTTAAAAGCTATGGCGTTGTTTTGGATGCCTATTCTAACAATCTTTGCTACATCGCCGACCATCAGTTTTTAGTATTGTTTCCCTTTTTCAAATACTTTAATGGGGAATTTTCTACTCAAAAACTCTTACGTCATTGGTGGCACGATCGCATTAATTTTGAATACGCAGAATATTGCATGAAGGCCATGTTTTGGCATGGCGGCGGTGGATTGGATGCGTATGTTGACTCGGCTGAATTTACTGAAGTCGCCAAGCAAGTTATTAACGCTAAATTTAAAAACAATCCTTTAATGTTGGGATTGAATACTATTTTTAGCCAGTTTTTGCTCGAACAAATGCGCCAGATGGCATACTATAGCGGTTTGGGACAATTTTGGCGAGTTATGAGCGATATGTTTATCGAATTGTCCGATCGCTACGACAGGGGTGAAATTAAAACTATATCTGAAGTAGTCCAGCATATTTTGGATGGTTTAGTCGCAGCAGCAAGCGATCCAATTACCTACAAAGTAACCCTCAAAGGTAAAACTTACGAATTAATTCCCAAAAGCGCCAACCTAACTTTTTTAGCCGATACTGCCATCCCTTACGTAGAAGCTGTTTTCTTCAGAGGAACGCCTTTTCCTGGTACAATTTCTTATAACGCTCAAGCATATCAGATTCCTTACGACCAAGCTGTGTTTGCTTATGGTGCTTTATATGCCGATCCACTACCTACAGGCGGCGCGGGAATTCCACCAACTTTGTTGATGCAAGATATGCGTCATTTTCTCCCAGATTATCTTCTCGATGTCTACCGTCATGGCATCCGTCAAGAAGACGATCTGTTGGTAAAAATTTGTGAAACGTTCCAAAAATCGATGTATTGCGTTACTACTGCGGCAATTAAAGGATTAGCACCATATCCCCTCGATACTACCGATTTAGAACAACAAAAAGCCAACCGCGCTTATTTAGAAGGTTGGATGAATCGTTTTACTAAATCTCGCTTGTTGGATGTGAATATTTAGAAGGGAATAGGAAGTACATTTATTTGTTGTTAGCGAGCGAGTAATTATTCATCTATGTCCATTCAAGTTTATGGAATTCCTAATTGTGGCACTTGCAAAAAAGCTTTTCAATGGCTGGAAAATAACAAAATCGAATACGAATTCATCAATACCAAAGAGAAAGCGCCAAGTCACAGGCTGATTCAGGATTGGATTCAATCTTTGGGTTCAAAATCGATGCGTAATACTTCTGGTCAATCTTATCGTGCTTTGGGAGAAGAGAAAAAGAATTGGACGGACGAGGAATGGTTGGAAGCGTTTAGCAAAGATGCAATGTTATTGAAACGACCATTATTTGTAAAGGAAGGTAAGGCGGTATTGGTAGGTTTTCGGGCGACAGATGCAGAGATTCGGGAGAAGTTAGGATTATAAATTTAAACACCTAAATTTCTTGATTTATTGACTTCGATCGGTTGCGTTTTGGCTCGATTTCTGGTGGATAAGCTGGAAATTGTGTACGAATCCATTTTAATTCTCGCCAAGCTATACTACTTGTATTGGTACGTGCCGCTCCAAGATTTTTACCTCGATCGTCATAAATTTCAAGCCATCCATCATCGCCATCTGTGGTTACTCGAACAGCTATTGTATTTTGTTCTTTAATGATGAGTCTGAAAGCACAAACACTCCCAAAATCAGCCATGCTGACTTTTGTGTAGTAAAAACTATAAGACTCCCAAAAGCTATTTGGTAATTGGTTAAATATACTCTCAAGATTGTTGGCACTTACGTTATGATTTTGTTTGTAATTCGTTGGCACAACTTTTGAGACATGAAAATTTAATCCATTTTCCCGAATATAGCTAGGAATATCCTCAAGAATAAAGGAATCCATAGACTCTTGTGATTCTCTAAATGATAGCGATTTGACACAAAAAGATAATTCTTTAATGGGTTGAAGCAATTCAATATTTATTTGATGCCCTTGAGAATAAAAAAGTTTAATAATATCAATCGTATTACTCATAAAATTTTTTTTTCAAATTGGTAGTGCTTTAACTTTGTCGTAAAGATGTGCGATTTCTCGATCGCCTTAATAAAAATTGTGATGGCTTCGCACGACCGAAAGGAGATCGCTGTTGAAGAAGGGAGCGATCGCCAATTAATCTTTTTCTTATACCAATTTAAACGGTGTTGATGAGAGATCTATCGTTGGGGTTTGGCATTGCCAAACCCCTACACTAACCATGTGTCACATTCTTTTTTTAAAGTGGTATTACAACCGATGATTGTCAATCTTTGCTAAAGCACCACCGAAAGCAAAATCTCGTACCATCGAACTCTTTAAGAAATCGTGGGGAAATCCTAGTTCGATCGCGCTGACAGCATCCAATCTTTGCATTTGTTCTGGAGTCAATTGAAATTCCAAACAAGCAATATTATCTTCTAATTGTTGGAGTTTGCGCGAACCGACAATGGGAATTATATCTATTCCTTGTTGCTGTCTCAACCAGTTAAGCGCTACTTGTGCGGGAGAATGTCCGATTTCTTTGGCGACATTAACTACTTCTTCAGCGATTTTCAAATCTCTTTCGCTAACTTTTCCCTCCATACCAGAAGTAGCATATCTGCCTGTTTCGCCATTGTCGGCGGGACGATTGTATTTACCTGTCAGTATGCCACCAGCTAAAGGACTCCAGGCAGTTACACCAATATCGAAGGCTTTTGCCATGGGTAATAAATCGCGTTCGGGTGTTCTTTCTCTAAGTGAATATTCTATTTGCAAACCAACAAAAGGAGTCCAACCCCGCAGGAGTGCGATCGTATTTGCTTGAGAAATAATCCAAGCAGGAGTATCAGAAACACCAATATAAAGAACTTTTCCCATTCTGACTAAGTCGTCAAAAGCACGCATCACTTCTTCTATTGGTGTGGTAAAGTCCCAAGCATGTAACCATAAAAGATCGATGTATTCAAGCTGCATTCGTTTGAGACTAGCTTCTACAGCTTGCATCATATTCTTGCGATGGTTTCCACAGGCATTAATTTCACCACCTCCTGTATTGAGAGAATATTTGGTAGCGATTACCCAGCGATCGCGATCGCTTGCCACAAATTCACCGACATATTTTTCACTCGTACCGTTGGTGTAGAGGTTGGCTGTATCTAAAAAATTTCCTCCAGCTTCGGCAAAAACATCAAACATCTTTCGACTTTCATCATACGATCCACCCCAACCCCAGTCTTCCCCAAAAGTCATCGTACCAAGGCAGAGTTCGGAGACGCGCAAACCACTATGTCCTAATAATTTGTATCTCATTCTTTTCTCCTGTAGAGCGATGGGAGTGAATAACTATTTACATGATGATACTTTTTGTAATTATTTTCTACTCATTTCTTGTACTCAACTTTCAGAAATAAAACCTAAAAATTAATAAAGGAATCAAAGTTTTTGCACTTGATTCCTTTATTTAAAGTAAGCTCGATCGCAAATAGATCTTTATTTATTTTTTAACCAGCTAAACATCGCTCTTAAATCCTTACCAACCTCTTCGATCGCATGTTCGGCTTCTTGACGACGCATGGCGGTAAAACCTGCTTTACCAGATTGATTTTCAAGAACGAATTCACGAGCAAATTGTCCAGATTGAATCTCTTTAAGAACTTTACGCATTTCGGCGCGAGTTTCATCGGTTACAATACGTGGGCCGCGAGTATAATCTCCATATTCAGCAGTATTAGAGATACTATCGCGCATTTTTGCCAAACCGCCTTCAACGACTAGATCGACAATTAATTTGACTTCGTGGAGACATTCAAAATAAGCTAATTCTGGTTCGTAACCAGCTTCGACTAAAGTGTCGAAACCAGCTTTAATCAAAGCACTCAAACCGCCACATAAAACAGCTTGTTCGCCAAACAAATCGGTTTCGGTTTCGTTTCTAAAAGTAGTTTCCAAGATACCAGCGCGAGTACCGCCCACACCTTTAGCATAAGCCATAGCGCGATCGCGTGCTTGACCCGAAGCATCTTGATAAACTGCAAACAAGCAAGGTACGCCTTGTCCTTGTTCGTAGGTACGTCTGACTAAATGTCCCGGTCCTTTGGGTGCAACCATGATAACATCTACTGTTTCTGGTGGCACGACTTGAGCGAAATGAATATTAAAACCGTGAGCGAAAGCTAAAATTTTTCCTGGGGCTAAATTTGGTTCGATTTCGTTTTTATAAACACTTTTTTGCGCTTCATCTGGCAGTAAAATCATAATCAGGTCGGCAGCTTTAGCAGCATCGGCGACGCTGTGAACTGTTAAACCAGCTTCTTTTGCCTTTTGAGCCGATTTACTACCCGAATAAAGTCCAACGATAACGTTTACGCCGCTATCTCTTAAATTGAGAGCATGAGCGTGACCTTGAGAACCGTAACCGATAATGGCAACGGTTTTGTTGGCAAGTAAATCTAAATTGGCATCCTCGTCATAGTACATCCGCGCCATCTTTAAAGTTTCTCCTTATAGATAAGTTTATGTTTAGTGCAAACTCATTATTATAGTTAAATAAGCGATCGCCGACGAACATTATTTTTTATCATATTTTCAATCGCGAATAACGTATAGACCCCAAACGGGTACTAGTAGGGAATAGGGAATAGGGAATAGGGGTTAGGGATTAGGGATAGGGAGAGATATAAATTTAATGCATCAGAAGCTACATAATTTATTTTCTAATTTAGCGATCGCTGCTTCAGAACGAGAATTACGATCGCGTTTTATGGATAGTGCGGGCGATATTTTTGATGCTAAAGCTTGGGGTTGGAAATTTTTAGATAATAATTATCAAATTATTGATTGTGAATTAAGAGGATTGAGCGATCGCATTGTCAACCAATATCAACAAATCGGATATCGTAACGATCCTTTAATGAATTACGCGATCGAACATCACGCACCCGTACACGAAAGTGTGATTTTCACTTCAGCCATTTGGCAACATACTAATATTTATCAGCAAGTTTTCTCTCGCTACGAGATCGAACATTTGGCGATCGCTCCTTTAGTAGGTAATGGTCGTATACTGGGAAAAGTTTTTTTGACTAGAGGAAAAGATAGTCAAGCTTTTACCCGTACCGATCTCGATCGCCTCAGCGCTTTGTCCGCTCATTTGTCTGTTTGTCTGGCAACTATGCAATGGCGATCGAGATCGAGTGAATCTAGTTTTTCACATTACTTAACCAAACGCGAACGACAAATTGCCGATTTAGTCGCTCAAGGATTGAAAACAGCCGAACTCAGTCTTGAATTAGGAATTACACAAAATTCGGTTAAAGGGGCGCTCAAGAGAATTTTCCTTAAACTTAATGTATCGACAAGAGCTGAAATGGTGGCAAAGCTAAGGACTGTTTTTAATTAAAAATTAAACAGGCGATCGAATGGCACAATGTAGGAGACTCGCTCGAAAGTTTGGTTGGATGAATTTAGGCTAGGCAAAAATTTTAACGATAGTATTGGTAATATCAGCCATATTGCTTAGTTACAGCGATCGATTTTTCAAATAGATGTCTTTTTTGTTTTAACAAGTTACTCGATCGATAGAATCGTATATGATGCATAGTCAGGAATTAATAACCTCAACACACATCGAAATATTCCAAAGCTTAAAAAAAAGTTTATTTAGCGGACAAGTTATTTTTCGGGAGCGGCAAAATAAAGAATGGATTTTCTATCTGTATTTGGGGCGAGTTGTCTACGCTACAGGGGGTTCTCATCCCGTACGCAGATGGCGAAGATGTATCTTCGCTCACATTCCTCAAGTAGTACCCGAACTCTCAGAACAGTTATACCCACTCAACGAAATTATCGATCGAGTGCAAGTTTGTTGGGAATACGATCTGTTATGTTTGTGGGTAGAGCAAGAAAAAATTAGTCGCTCCGAAGCAGTAAAAGTAATTCGCGCTGCAACGACCGAAATTTTATTCGACCTGATTCAAATAGCCGAAGTTAAATACGAACTTCAACCACAAGAAAAGTTTCTCTCAGGACAACTGGCGTTAATCGATGCCGAACAATTAATGACACAAGCCGATCGACTTTGGCAAGCATGGCTTAAAGCAGATTTGGTTTCCTACTTACCAGACTGGGCACCGATCGTTCAAGAACCTCAAGAATTAAAAACTCGCACCTCAATCAAAACTTATCAAGTTTTGAGCAAATATTTAGATGGCAAGCATACTTTACGAGATTTAGCCACACTCCGACAATGGGATATAGTCAAAATTGCTAGTTCGATTTTGCCCTACACTCGTTCTGGCTTGGTGGGGTTGATGGCGATTCCAGATTTGCCTTCTCCTCAATCAGAAGCTAACATATCGATCGCGCCTTCTGATTCGGAATGGAACGAACAAGAAGATACTAAAGTTTCTTTAATTGCTTGCGTCGATAATAGCCCTCAAATTTGTGAGACGATGGGGGAAATAGTGACAACGGCAGGCTACAATTTTTTATCCGAAAGCGACGCTTTAAGGGCGATCGCCATTTTATTAGACCGCAAACCAGATCTAATCTTTTTGGAAGATCTGCTTTTTGAAGTCAATGGCTTCGAACTTTGTTCCCAGTTACGCCAATTAGATTGCTTTCGCAACACTCCCATCGTTATTTTCACCGCACGAGACAATATGTTCGATCGCCTCAAAGCCAAAATTTCAGGATGTAGCGAACTTTTAAGCAAAACCCTAGACGCGCAAATAGTACTAAATTTAATTGACAAGTATCTAAAACCAGCATATTAAATTAGTTTTTATTATTCAGCTTTTTGTCCCATAGCAAGGCTTTCAGTATGGCGAGGAGTCCGAGAATCCACGCATTCTTTAATGCTCCCACTCCCCGTTCTCAAAAAAGTAGATTATCTTGTTAGTGGAAAGACACCTCAGAGAATTTACTGAGTCGCTCGTCAAAATTAATGCGTAAAATTACCATAACATTCAGTCAAATCTTTCACGATCTGAGTGTAACTTGAAAGTAAAGATTAGTAATTATCTTTACTTTCAAGTTATTAAAATAGCTTGCAGTCAAACCGACTTTTTGAGGATTACTTATCCATGAATCAAGTTTTTTCTCAACCCATTGCTAACTCTCAAAATCCTTATCCTGTAGACTTGTTAGTTGAATTATCTGGTACTGAAGCAGTTGGCTGTTTGAGGGTTTTTCAAAATTATTCCCGAAACAGTAGCTTACAAAAAAATTTAAAAAATGTTAGAAGTGCAGAAGACTGGCTTGGAAAAACTTCGTTTTCCCAAGATAATGACAGTGATTTCGAGTCGGCGCGTCAAGCTCAGGATTCTCAAGATTCTCAGGATTCTCTGACATATTTTATTTACTTAGAAGAAGGTCTAATAGTCTATCTAACCAATTCGATCGCGCCTTACGAAAGATTAGAACGTCATCTACGCCGCTTAAATCAAGCCAAGGGGACAATTACTAACGCAGTTCGCACTCAATTACGTCAAAATTTTTTCGAGAGCGATTCCATTTCACAGACAGAAACAGCGGACGCAACAGTTTTTCAGAATACAGAGCGTCGCGATCGCATTGCTGCAAAATTTGATGCTAGTAATGCTCTAGCAGATTATCGCGCAATTTGTTGGTTAGTCGAACAAGAATACCTCAGTCCCTCTGAAGCAAAATTAGTCATTGACAGAATTAATCAAGAAGTATTAGAGTCATTTTTACTTCTTTCTCAAGATTTTCACTTTGATATCGATCGAGATTTAAAACTATCTCCAATTCTTTACCGTAAAGACTTGTCCGAGCTACTCAATGAGTGCAAACAAAAAATTCAGAGTTGGAAAGCTCTCGCCCCACAAATTACTTCATCCTATCAACGCCCTTATTTATTTGTTAAATCTGATAGCCTGCCTCAATTGCAAAAATTAGGCAATGTTTTAAAAGGATTTAGTTTCAGACAACTTTCGGCTTTACTCGATCGAGACGAACTTTTTTTGGCAAAACAACTTCATCCTCTAATCGTCAAAAAAGTTGTCATTTTGCGCGAACCTCAACCTCCCTTCGATCGCATCCCCAAACTGTCAGCAAGCGACATTTCTACTCTCGATCGCGTCGGGCGCAGCGAGCGCACCTCAGTACAATTACAAGATTTATCAAACATCTCTAACCGAGTCCCTCCAACAAAGCATTGGAAAATACTTTGTATCGATGACAGTCAAACTATGCTTAATGAAATTAGCCGATTTCTAGAGCGAGAAGATTTTTCGGTGATGACTATTAACGAACCGCTTAAGGCTTTGATGAAAATTATTAGTTTTCGACCAGACCTAATTTTATTAGATGTAGGAATGCCCAACATCGATGGATACAAACTTTGTTCTCTAATTAGAAAATATTCTGCTTTTCGCGATACGCCTGTTGTGATGGTAACAGGCAACAAAGGTTTAATCGATCGCGCTCGTGCTAAATTAGCTGGCGCAACCGATTACATGACCAAACCATTTACACAATTCGATCTGCTAACAATGGTGTTTCGATATTTGAGTTAATTGGGGAACAACGGCGTTTGAGTTTTGAATTTACTTTAAAACACGCGTCAAGCGCCATAAAAAACAGCCGATCGTCAAGCGCTTTTTATAGTATATTTTTTGATATCTTTGCAAAGTTTTTCAACAACATGACTAAAATCTTGGTTGTGGAAGATATTTCTTCAACAAGAGCATTAATTAGTAGTTATTTGCGTAAATTTGGCTATACAGTTTTTGAAGCTAGTAATGGCAAAGAAGGTCTAGAAAAAGCGATCCAACAACAACCAGAGCTGGTCATTACTGATATTTTAATGCCTCAGATGAGCGGACTAGAATTATGTAGAATGTTGAAGAAAAATGAGTCTACTAAAAACGTCCGCATCATTATTTGTAGTTCTAAAGACCAAGAAATAGACCGCGTTTGGGGATTACGACAAGGGGTAGATGTTTATGTTACAAAACCTTTCACTGAAGAAGAACTTATCCAAACTGTAAAATCGCTGATATTTTCATGAAAAGGGTTGCAGTTGAATGTTAAATTAAATGATATTTACTTAAGCGATTCCACATAGCAAATCTTATTAGCTTCGCTTTTGATGCACTCGCTATTTACTTGGCTATCTCGCTCGAAATAAAAACATAAATCGTATCGATTTATAACAGTAGCCCAACGCTCGCAACTATCCAATGACTACAGTTACCAGCAAAAAAAAGTCAAAATATTCCAACCGACAACAGCCAAATGAAACGACTATAGCAGATACTAACGATAGCCAAGGCAAGCTGCGACAGGTTACGCTTCGCAACCAACTTTTGCAAAAATTATTGCCCGCAGTCTTGTTACCTGTGGCGATCGGTTGCTTTGTTGCCTATCATGCCATTCATCAAAATGCAGAAGAAGAACTTCAAACTAATTTACGCAACCAAAATTTGTTGGCGAGCGAAGAAATAGGTAATTTACTAGAGTATCGCTTGCAAGCAATCGCAACTATCTCGCAAAATCCGTTGATTATTGATGCCGCCCGTAACTCCACGCAAGTTGCAAAAGCCCAAAACTTGTCCGAACAGTCAATCGCTACAGTTGAAAAACGTTTTGACAAAATTAAACTTCTACTACCGCAACAGAGATTAAACGATTACTTGCGGAATGTTGCTAAATCCATGCAGTTAGGAGAGCTGTTTTTTACCGATAGCAATGGTTTTAACGTTGCTTACGATCGCCCGACTTCAGATTTTATCCAAAAAGACGAAACTTGGTGGCAAAAGAGTAAAAGTCAAACTAGTTGGATTGGCACTCCAGCCTTCGATCGTTCTAGTAATATTTATGGATTTGAGTTAGCCCAAGCAATTAAAGACCCCGAAACGGGTAATTTTCTAGGCGTAGTTAAAGCGCTGCTACCGATCGCTCAAACCGAAGCGCTAGAGAAACTCATTAAAATTAACGGTCTGACCAGAGAAATGCAGTTACAATTGCTCGATCCCAACAAGAGCGAAGTCATTCAAGCGTTTGCCACAGAAAAGGCAATCGCACCAACAGATCCGATTGGTGGGCAAGTCATCGTGCAAGTAGCAAATCGTCTCTCTCAAGCCAGTAACGACCCCAACTTTGTTGCCGAAAACTTAAAGGAACAATTAAAGAGCGATTTTTCTGTTGAAGAGTTGCGAGTTACTCCTACTGACACAAGCAATGGCAGTAGAATTATCTCTGCTTATTTCTTCGATCGAGACCGAGAATACAGCCTCTCAACAATCCCCAAAACCAATTTGGTGGTAGTTGCTTCGATCGCTCATCAAGAAGTAGAATCTGCTGGTCGGGAATGGTTGTACGTTTTTGCAGGAACAACCTTAGCTTTGCTCGCATTAACTACTGGGGCGATCTTTTTACTAGCACGTCAACTATCCAAACCGCTAAAAAACCTAGCTGAAGTAGCCGAAAGAGCGGCGGCGGGCAATCTTAACGTTGTCGCCCAACCGAGCGGTACTATAGAAACACAAACTCTTGCCCGCAGTTTCAACAAATTAGTAACACAAGTAAAAAGCTCGATTGACGAGCAATCCCAATCTCTAGAAGAATTAGAACAAGCGCGTCAAAGAGCAGAAATCCTCGCTGAAGAACAAAGACTCAAAAGCGAAAATATTCAACGAGAATTGCTCAATTTACTGGGAGATATTGAAGGCGCACAGGCAGGAGATTTAACCGTACGCTCGCAAATCAGCGCCGGAGAAATTGGCATCGTCGCCGACTTTTTTAATTCGATCGTTGAAAATCTTAGAGATATAGTTGTTAAAGTCAAAACAGCCGCGACCAAAGTGAATGGTTTAGTAGGCAAAAACCAAGATGAAATCGGACAATTAGCCGCAGAAGCGATCGCTCAAACCAATCAAATTACTCAAACTCTTGAAGCAGTAGAACAAATGAGTAGGTCGATCGCCGAAGTTGCCAACAACGCCAAAATTGCAGCCGAAGTCTCGCGAAATGCTTCAGCAGTTGCCGAAACAGGCGGCGCGGCGATGGAAAAAACCGTAGCTAGTATTTTACAATTGCGAGAAACAATAGCACATACAGCCAAAAAAGTCAAGCGACTGGGAGAATCTTCGCAGCAAATTGCCAAAATTATTTCGCTGATCGACCAAATCGCCATGCAAACCAACCTGTTAGCAATTAATGCTTCGATCGAAGCAGCGCGTGCTGGTGAAGAAGGTCGAGGATTTGCTGTAGTCGCTGAAGAAGTCGGAGAATTAGCGGCACAGTCGTCTGAGGCGACTAAAGAGATTGAAATGGTAGTGGAAAACATCCAAAAAGAAACGGCTGAAGTGGTTAAGGCAATGGAAATAGGAACTGCTCAAGTAGTTGAAGGAACGCACTTAGTCAAAGATACGAAAAAAAATCTCGAACAAATCGTAGCGGTATCCGTACAAATCGATCGCCTATTGCAGTCGATTTCGGCAGCCACTGTTTCCCAAACACAAACATCTCAAACCGTCACCAACTTAATGCAAACTATAGCCAAAGCCTCCGAAAGAACTTCAGATGCTTCTGTTGAAGTAACTAGTTCATTGAGCGAAACCGTAGAAATTGCCAAACAATTGCAGGCATCGGTAGAAACTTTTAAAGTCGATAGCGAAGCCTAAACAAAGATGGATGCATAAAAATATTCCTTTTAGCTGCAAATTACCTTACTTCGAGAACACATTTAATTAGATATTGTTGATATTAGTGAAAGACTAACGACGTTTAGGATGGCAACATGTCACAAGACAAAGAACGTCAGCTACGTTTACATTTTCTAGATGAAGCGCAAGAATACCTAAATGCGATCGAACTGGGCGCAGTTAGATTGAGTTCTACAAAAATCGACGATCGACGCATCGACGGAATTTTGCGAGCCGCTCACTCGATTAAAGGTAGCGCAGCAATGATGGGATACGAACAACTCAGCCATTTTGCTCACCGTCTTGAAGATTTTTTCAAGGTAATTAAGCTAAAAAAAGCCGAAGTAGTTGATGGCGAAGTCGAAAGATTGCTTTTAAATAGCGTCGATCGCTTGAGTGGTGCGATCGAGTTTCACCGTCAAGAAATTGCTCTAGACAAAAACTGGCTGTCCAAGGAAGTTTTGCCAATTTTTGAGCGCTTGCAGGAGCGTCTTGGCGATCCCGAACCCGATGACGTTAAAACTTTGTTGACGGCAGAAATGCCCGATAATCTCAACACGATCGTCTTCGCCACCGAAGTAGAAGAGTGCTTGCAAAATCTAGAGACTACTTTGGCAAAAAGTAGCGCTCGATGCCTTAGCGACGAAGTAACAGACGTTGCACAAATGCTGTCTGGTTTGGGAGAAATGCTTGAATTACCAGCATTTGTTAGTTTGTGTCAATCTGCGATCGCTCATTTGCAAGGAGCATCTGAGGTAGAAACCGAGGCGATCGCCCAAACTGCCCTGCAACAATGGCGACGAGCGCAAGCTTTAGTATTGGTCGGACAAACAGAGATGTTGCCGACGCAAATAGAATTAAACTTATCGCAACAGACAAACATTATCCCCGAACTTTCAGTTTGTTCGGAAACCGAAACTGCCAACGAGAAAAATGACGAACTTGCTTTATCGCTCGACTCGTTTCAAACCGATGCAGACCGAGAAAATGTAGAATTTGGAGCGATCGAAGCTTTTTCTAGTTGGGAAGAAATAATCGATGCCGAAGTCAATGACAGTAGCGAAGCAAAACCCTTGCAACCCGATCTTGAAACCGTCGAAGTTGCTACTGAAGAAGCAGACACGACCATTCGTGTTGCCGTCGGACAACTAGAACAACTCAGCGAACTTTTTGGCGAAGTAGCGATCGAACGCAACGCTCTGAAAATGCAACTAAAAAATATGCGTTATTTGGTCGGTTTACTCGATCGCCGCGTCAAAAAATTAGAGCAATCTAACTTTCGCCTTCGCGTCGCCTACGATCGCGCCACCACCCTAGGTACGCTTGCTAATTCCGCTCAAATTGCCCCAAATCCAATTAGCTCAGATAGCACCTTTGTTTCCGCCGCCGATTCCAGTGACTTCGATGTTTTGGAGATGGATCGCTACCACGATATTCACCTGCTTTCTGGAGATGTCATGGAAAGCGTCGTACAAGTTCAAGAAGTCAGTCGCGATTTAGACATTAATTTAGATGAAACCGAGCGCAACGCCCGTCAACTCAACCGCACTACCAAACAAATGGAAAATGCGATCGCCTCGGTACGGATGCGCCCCCTTGCCGATTTAGTCGAGCGTTTCCCTAGAGCGCTTAGAGATATGGAACTGCAATACGGCAAACAAGTGGAACTGATTGTCAAAGGCGGTACGACTTTAATCGAGCGCAGTATTTTAGAAGCCCTCAACGATCCCTTAATGCATTTATTACGCAACGCATTCGACCACGGCATCGAATCAGAATCAGTGCGAAGATCGCTTGGCAAACCAGAACGAGGTTCGATCGCAATTAGTGCAGCCTATCGAGGCAATCAGACAATCGTTACCGTCAGCGATGACGGCGGTGGCATTAATTTAGATAAAGTTCGCGCTAGAGCTTTAGAGATGGGTTTAGATGTTCGGGTAGTCACCAACGCCAGCGATAGCGAACTGCTGGGGTTGATTTTTGAGCCAGGATTTAGTACCGCCGCACAAATTACCAATCTTTCCGGTCGAGGAGTGGGGATGGATGTAGTGCGTACCAACATCGAAAAAGTTAAGGGCAAAGTGGAAGTAAGTACCGAATTTGGTATCGGTACGACTTTTACAATTACCGTTCCTTTTTCTTTGTCGGTGATGAGAGTGCTATTAGTAGAAAGTAATGGCATGCTTTTGGCATTTCCAACTAATTCAGTCGAAGAAGTTTTGTTACTAGCGCAAGAGAAAGCGATCGCGATCGACGGATTTGAAGCGATCGAACTTGAAGGAGCATCGGCGCGTCTAATTCGTTTGGGACAATGGTTCAAAATTCGCGATCGCACAGAACCAAAAAATTCTGATGAAATTCCCGCGATCGACGAACCAGCCGCTTTATTAATCAAAAAGGGTAAAAATTTCTACGCCATTCAAGTAGATTGCTATTGGCGCGAAGAAGAAGTGACCATTCGTCAAGTCGAAGGCTTCATCAAAATGCCAGTAGGGTTTAATGGTTGTACGATTTTGGGAGATGGTCGCGTCGTTCCTTTAGTAGATGCTTTTGGGGTAATCGATTGGTTCGAAAGTTTGCAATCGCCAAAAAGCCCGAGCGATCGTCTTGAAAACAGTCGTTTGAGCAATTTAATTCAAGATTTAAACCAACAACAGCCTCCGCTTAAGACAGCGATCGCTAAAAAAACTGCCATCTTGGTTATTGACGACTCGATTAACGTACGTCGTTTTTTGGCAATGATGTTAGAAAAAGCCAATTACAAAGTCGAACAAGCTAAAGACGGACAAGAAGCTCTTGAAAAACTGCTTGCAGGTCATAGTTTTGATGCCATTATTTGCGATATCGAAATGCCTCGTCTTGACGGTTATGGTTTTTTGAGTAAAGTTAAAGCTAATCCCGATTGTAAGAATATTCCCGTCATGATGTTGACTTCTCGCACCAGTGACAAACATCGCAATTTGGCAATGAATCTCGGTGCAGATGCTTACTTGAACAAACCCTTTCAAGAATTGGAATTATTACAAGCTTTGGAAGAGTTGATTTCTTAGAAATTAGAGAATGAAATGAGGTTTTCTCGGATAAGTCTTCAGCAACCGTAATCGAATTGCACGCCTTACTTTTTTGGCATCATATTCTTACAAAAAACATCGACTTTGGAGAACGTTTCAATCCAAACTCTAGCACCCAATTTGGTTAGATCCTGACCATAGACAATTCGACATGGGCCGTTAATCTCTACTTCATGCCCATATATATTACTATTGCCACATTTAACTGTAATTACAGGGTCGAATCTATTCTCTTTTTCATTTCGAGCGACGGATTGTCGATTAATCCGAATAATACTGCCACTCCTTTTTCGAGCAGATTTAAAAGAAAAAGACGGCCCTCTAGTTCCTTTACTAACTATTGGCATCCCATCAGTCAGAGGAATCACCCAAAATCTTCCGAGCTTATATGCACCTCGGATTCTGCCTTGCTTGAGGAGTATTCTTACTCTTGAAGTAGATACTCTAAGTAATTTTGCCGTTTGTATCGTATCGATAAACATAAAAACTGTTGTTTCAAAACAATATTTCTTTTAAAAGTATACCAGCATGACGAGCGATCTCGTTTAATGGCGATCGGCAACGAGGTTCTGTTTGTATCTGTCTCTTGAACGCAATCGCTACCGAATAATTTCTCATCATTCTTAGGATCTCTATATGGGTTCTATAGAAAATTAGATGAATTTAACTAAAGGTATTAATTTATGTATTTCTTGTCGTGGGTATTGCTAGGGGGGAGTTCGATTATATTTGTAATACTTTTCCGTGTTGCACGTCGATATGAAGCCTTGTATAAACAAGGTCTGAAATCAATTGAATTAGAGTGTTATGAAGACGCACTTTTAGCTTTCGATAAAATAGTTAAATTACCATTAAAAACATATACGAGTAGCATTTGGGTTCAAAGAGGCATTTTCTTGTGTGCATTAGGACGTTATGAAGAAGCTCTCAATAGTTACGATTTAGCTTTACAATATAAATTTTTTTCAGGTTATACTCGTAAGTTTTACAGTTACATTTGGCTTTATCGAGGAAATACATTATATGAATTAGAGCGCTATCAAGAAGCAATTATTAATTTCGAGTACGCTCTAAAAAATAATCGAAATTGCTTGGATAGTTGGATTGGAAAAGCTTTTGCGCTAAAGGAATTAGGACAATATGAAGAAGCAATTACCAATTTCGATCGAGCACTCAAACGTCAACCCGATTCTTATTATGCTTTTTATGGAAAAGCTTGTTGTTATGCACTTATAGGTGAAGTATCTCTAGCATTGAAAGAATTGCAACAAACGTTCCGCATAAATCCTGACGAATACAGAGAAATAGTTAAAAATGATTCCGATCTAGATTCTATACGGACTGACGAGAGATTTAAACAATTTTTGGCTGAGTTAGATTAGATTTTTAACAAATAAATTTATCTAACCCAGAATGCAAACTGAAATGCGATCGCAATTTGCTTAGCTATTTGACAATCAATTATTTAAAGGCATCAACTACAGTTATATAGACGCGATCGATATCCTTTTATTTTTATTTTTTGAGAATCTTGCTGACAATTTAATGTTTCTATGTCTTCAGTTTTAGCTTGTAAATTAGTTGTCCAAATATCGAAAGGTCGAGAATTAATCTTGAGAATTTTATTGAAAATTGGTGACGTGCGATCGGGATTATTAAAATTTCTTTTTGCTAATAAAAATTTTGGATAGTTAATATTATTTTGCAAACGTTTAAACTCAAAACCAACTGTCATTAATTCTCTTATTTCTGAGTGAGTTTTATAAGTAGTAGCAATAATAACGGGAACTTTTGACGTATCTTGAATGCGATCGACTAAAAGATCGGCTCTTTTTGATTTCTGAAAACCATAATTAAACACTACAGTTAATGCGCCAATTAAACCCAACAAAAAAATAGCGACTATTTTAGTATTATTTGTCAATAAAGTAGGGGAGGGCTGGATACGTCCGTTACCTTTGAATATTGAAGCCCGTGCAGTGCTTTGTACCTGCTCAATCTGCTGCCAACAAACAGATAAAGCAAATCCTAATAAGACAATAACAGCGGGAAAATAAACAAAATGATATCTAGCTGCTAGAGATAAATCTCTTCGTAGAAAATAAATAATGATGAGGAACAAAGCGATCGCAGCCAAGAAAAATCCTGCTAACAGTTGTAAAGATAGAATTTGACTTTGCAATCGGGTCGGGGTTGAGGTGCGAGGTTTTCTCGGACTTAAGAACGCCTCGTCGCAGCGAACTTCTGAAGGCAATCGAAAAGCGCTAATAATAACAGGCGATACCCAAACTAAAACTGTCAAAAGAATTATCGCAGAGACGATAATAACAGCTAAATTTACTCCTTCAACTGGTAGTAAAAACACCATTGTTATTAACCATCCTAACATGCGGGCGATCGGTTGCCAAAAATCTTTTATATTTAAACTAGTGGTAATCCATTCTGTAATTTCGTTGCCAGATACAGTTTTGGCATAAGGAAACCAAACCAAACAACCAACTAACGTTCCTGCTGCTACTGCTAATATTCGTGTCGTGACGAAAATTTTTACCCCTGAAACCCATGTAGAGACAAGGCGCGTCAAATCTGAGGTAACCGAGGCGGGAAAATCTGAGGTTTCCTCAGATTTGCTTACCCGCCGTTCAGATTTGCCTTGGCGCGCCGTGCGATATATCGCACGGCGGGCTTGCCCTCGAATGGGGGTAAACTTGGATGAGGAGACATCATTAAATCCCGCCTTGTCTCTACAGATATCGCCTCCTCCGTTCCATAAAACATCTCTACATTTGAGGAAAAAACCAGCAATAACAATAGCTTCGGCGCAAAGAGTCAAACCAAAAAAATAATGGGTGGCAATGCCCAAACTATTAACGACAACCCAAACGCATACAATCCAAATCGGTAAAGACTTTCGATTATCTATGTATCTAACTGCCACCATCAGACAACACAGAGAAGCAATAATCCATAAAACAGTTAAGGTGTAGTGCCTAGCTTCTTGAGAAATATAAATACCATAGGGAGAAACTGCCATTAATGCTGCGGCAAAATGTCCCGCCAAACGAGAACGAAACGCCAAATAACCCAAACCAAAACTAGCAGGAATAGCCGCAGCACCAAAAAAAGCGCTGAGCGATCGCCCTGCGTGTAATAACTCTAATTCATTTTGAGGCGATCGCAACTTCAACCAAAAATGATTGAGTAGAAAATAAAGCGGTGGATGAGTACTTTCGCTCATCAGGTAGCGAATAGTATCTTTGGGAGTAGTAGTAGGATCGAATTGTAGCGGCGCGAGTAATTCTTTTATAGAAATAAGGCGATCGATCTTAATAGCTAAAAAACCATGACCCAAACTAAATCCTAACGAAGCTATCTCAATACTTGCAGGTGGTTTTGCATCCAAGTTGAAAAAACGCAAACCCAAACCAACAATTAAACATCCCAAAAGTACTAAAAAATCTAATTTAGTCAGTTTTTTCGTAGCGCGATCGCCTGAAGTCACAATCTTAAAATTTTCTTCTCTTATCCCTTTCACCCGATTGCTTTCCTCTACTATGCGATCTCTACTCCCTATTCCCTAAAATTTACACTGCAACGAACTTAAAATTTTTCCAGCTTTTTGTTTGGCATCGTTGCCAATTGCCAGTACGTTGACTGCATATTCAATGTCATCTTCGGTTGTTTTGACAATGTATTTAACAGCAGGAAAGGACTTCAAATTGTCGATCGAGATATGTTGTCCTTCTTCAACGGTAACAGAACGTTTTTGACCGCAAAAAGCGCGCTCCTCTTGATAAGATATCTCGGCAGCAAATTTACCGTCAGTGTTATCTAAAATTGATACTGCCTCAGTAGGAAACAATTCAATGTCCTCAGCAGCTAAATCGATCGGAGTTGTACTGACAGACAAAATGAGTTGAGAAGGATTGTCCATACTTTTGACGACTGCAAACTTTTCTGCACCAATATTACTACTTGCCACGCCTTGAGAACCACCAGAAATTTGATAATCGATTAAGCTTCTAGCAATAATTTCAGCTCTAGATGGGTCGTATTTATTTACATAAGATTTTACGATCAATCCCAGCAATCCCGCACCAAACAAAGAGATTGCGCCTAAAAACACTAAAATTATTTCCCAAATACTGACTGAATATTGTGCTTTACCGATAGGCAGACAAGAGGTTTGAGATAATGAGGTTTTATTTGAATTTATATCTTGGTCTGTTGAAATATTTTCGACTTCGCCATCATCTTGTCGAACGCAAGTTGAATCAAATTCGACTCGATCCGATCGAACTTCGCTAACCAGACTGTCAACTTTGTTCGACTCTCGCTCTTTGTTCATTTCTCATCCCTCCCGATTCATTTCTCATCCTTCGTTATCCAAGGTCTACTCCTAAAAAGCGATCGAAAAATTTAGTCCGCCAAATTACTCTTAAAATTAAACACCATTCTACAGCGACTAAAACCAAGAATAAAATGTCAAACCAACTTAAAAGCGCTAGTTGAAAGAAGTTTCGGGATGGTGGGAATTTAATCGTCACTAAAAAGATAACAAATAAAACCAACGCCGCGATCGCATAACGCTTGTCGCCACTCAAAGACTCGCCACCCACCCAAAATCTAGTGGGTGGTTTGAGAAACAACAGCAAAAATAAATGACACAGTACCAAAATAATTACTAAAGCAGTACGCGGTAGAGCATAATCTACTTGACTAAAATTTTGTTCGGGCGAGAGATCGAGAATAGCTCGAACTAAATAAAGTAAGTAAACTAGCAAAGAGACGATTGTCATGCTTAAGGTGGCAGGAACAGTAAAATGCAGTAGCGATCGCACCATACTTGAATATTTTTGTTCCTCACCCGATCGCGCCCACAAAGGCAATACTATTGTAGGCAATCCCACCCCAAAAATCGCCAGCAGCGCACTTTGTTTGTTGAGAAAGGGAAAAACATCTGTTACCATTGCCGAGGCGAAAATCAGCAATGCCACACAAAATACTCTGACAATAAATAATGCTAGCGAATCGCGAATGCCATTACGAATGCGTTGACCTTCCAAAAAAGCATGAGGAAGTGCGCTAAAAGAATCCTTTAATAAAATAATATCGGCAACAGCTCTAGTTGCTTTGCTGCCACTTTGCATAGAAATTCCTAAATTTGCCACCTTTAGAGCTAAAACATCGTTAACGCCATCGCCGATAATGGCGACGTAATGACCTTGTTGACGCAGTATTTTGACGAGTTTTGCTTTTTGTTCGGGAGTAATGCGACCGAATATATTAGCAGAAGCGGCAGTTGCTGCCAATTTTGCCTCGTCCATAACTGCCAATTCCAAACCAGAAACCGATCGCAATTCTGAAGTAAATCCAGCTTGAAGAGCGATCGCCGTTACCGTTTCGGGATTATCTCCAGAAATAATTTTTAGTTCGATTCCTGCCTCGGCAAAACTAGAGAGAGTTTCGCGAACATTATCGCGCAGTTGGTTGCTAAAATACAGTATTGCTAAGGGAGTGAGATTTGACGGCAATACAGATTTTTGTAACTCTTCAAGACAGTCAAGTTCTTTAGTATAGGCAAATAAAAGAACTCTCAATCCAAGTTGTGTTCCCCTATAGATGCATTGTTGCATTTCTTCTGTTAAAGACAAAGAGGCACAAAGCATTTCGGGTGCGCCGAGAACATAAATACCAGCTTGGGAATTATCCTCGATCGCGATCGAGCTTTGCTCACTGCCGTAGGCAATTGCACTCCACTTACGAGATGAAGCAAAAGGAATTTCTGCCCGGACTTTTCTTTTTCTTCCAGGACAACTTGCAGCGATCGCCTCAACTGTATAATTGAGAGTAGTTGTATTGGTGGCATAATCTCCTAACTTTTGCCTGAGCGTTTCCTGTGCGTCAAGTATATCTGGGTCGAAAGAATTTGCAATCGGGAAAATAGCATTTAGTTCGATTTGACTGGTGGTAAGCGTGCCAGTTTTATCCAGACACAGCACATTAACATTACTCAACGATTCAACCGCGTTTGCCTGTTGAATCAAAATATTCTCTCCCAACATCCTTACCGCACCCGTGCCGTAAGCTAAGGTAATCGCAATTAACAATCCACTTGGTACTAACCCCGCCACAACTGCGGCATGTTGGACGATTTCTGCAAAAGAATAGGAACGACTCAGATAACTAATGCCGATCAAAATCCACAAAAAACAGGCAATTAACAGCAAAATACGCATTACTAAGTTAATTTCCTGTTGAAGTGGCGTGTATACTTGCCGAAAAGCGCGCGCGCCAGTTACCAATTTATAAGCAACCGTATCCGCACCTACCTTACGCGCCTCGAAATAACCACTACCGCTGACGCAAATAGTACCCGAATAAACCGAATCTCCTTTTACCTTAAAAATTAAATCCGATTCTCCCGTCAGTAGAGATTCGTCCACCTCAATTCGACCATCTCCTACCATTTCGCCATCAACGAGGATGCTATCGCCAGCGCGTACAGCGATCGAATCGTCTAAAACTATATCCCTAGGTTCGATTTCGATTTCTTTTCCGTCGCGAATTACAGTTGCTTTGGGACGATTGAGTAAAGCAATGCGATCGAGTTTTCGTTTTGCCCAAATCTCTTGAATTACAGAAAGCAAAACCCCGCTAAAAACAACTACCACCACTAAAAAAGCATCGCTGTAGCTTTTTAATAAGACCATAACTACACCAATGGTCAAAAAAACCAAGTTGATGAAGCTTAAGAGATTTTCTTGCAAAATTTGCCGGTAAGAACGACTTGTCGTCAGCGCGACGTTATTGATTTTACCCGCCGCGCGACGTTCGTTAACTTCTTTTTCGGTCAGCCCCTTATTACTCAACATCAGATGCATATTTTCACTGGCGCGAAACGCTCGTTTTTAACAGACAAAGCAATCTCAATACAATTTCCCAATATACACAAGACTAATCTTATTTGAGAAATGCTTTATCTCTAAAAAAGCATATTAAGGAGCAATTTTTTTGATTAGATCGTTTAACTGTAGTTATGTTCGATCGCTCTGGTTAATTTTTTGTTTGTTTTTGGTGTAAATTCAGATTTTTTTCGCTCCTCAGTTTTATCTTTACGGGCAGAAATAAAAGAAATTCCCATGACTGCAACCAAAATCAACATTCCTCCCATTCCCTGCAAAGGTAACAATCTCTCTCCCAGTAAAAAATATGCACCCACTGCACCAAAAACTGGCATTAAAGTCAAGTAAAGCGAAGTGTTACTAGCACTTTGACGTTCTAATGCCAGTAAAAATAGCCAAAATGCCAAACCGTAACCGAAAGCACCCGACATTAAGGCTAAAACTACAGCGTTCCAACTGACACCGCTAAGATTGACAGCTTCCGCGTTAAACAAAGCAATACCGCCGTTTACTGCCAAAAACAAAACTAGCGCGATCGATTGTTGCAGTGTTGCTAGCGGTAAAGGCGGCAAGCTTTTCATCGATCGACTGGTAGTAATTGTGTATAGTGAAGAGCAGAGAACGCCTACTAGCAAGAATAAATCTCCCCATAGGGAAGCTTGACCGATTTCTGGTGTTGGTGAAGCAACGATCGCGACTCCCATAGATGCCAAAATAGCAAAAACGATTAATAACAGACTAATCTGCTCGCCTAATAACAACCAAGATAAACCAATAGTGACGATGGTTTCTGTCGTGCCAATAAATGAAGCGTTACTGGCAGTTGTCAGCGATAGCCCAATCATACCAAAAATATAGGATAAGCCCGGTTCGAGCAATCCTGTCAATCCAACTTTAAGTGTGTCCCATTCCCAAGATATGCGTACGCGCTGCCATAATATTGCCAACCAAAAGAAAGCAACGCTCGATGCTGTCTGAATCGTTAATAAGGGTAATGGTGGTATATCTACTAGCGCTTCTTTTGTCGCTACTATAGTCAAACCGTAACAAGCAGCAGATAAAACCGCTAAATTTATTTTGCCAGATAAATTCGGTAATCTTGGTAAGGCACAGAAAACTTGGAAAGGTTCTTTTTGCGCCTTTTCATCGAAAGATCTCATACAAATTCTCTATCTAATTTTAATTACGTTAAATAAGTTTTAATTGTTTAGAACAAACTAAACAATAAGTTTGAAGGAAAAGTCAGCGTAGGAAACGTCCCTACAAAAGTCTCAGCACTAGTCTTTATTCTGTTGCGATCGTTCTCTTTCCCAACGCTCGATTAGGACAGAAAATTCTTGTTCGATAAAGGTGTATAAGTCGGACATTTCTTGGAGAGCTTCTTTGCGATCGGAGTCGTAGTTTTCCATTAGTCGAAGCCCTTGCTCTGCCATCTGACGATATGCAGAGATGATATACAATTCTCGCTTGAAAGAGTGAAACCAAGGTCGCCCCCTCAACCGAAAATAATCGCGGCGATCGCCCATTTGGCTAACTCGCTCGATTAATTCCATTTGAATTAAAAGACGACTTGTCGTACTGATCGCACCTTTGGTGACTTGAAGTGCTTCTGCTAGATCTGCACTAGATACTAAAGATGATTCTGAAAGAAGTAAGAATCCAATGATTCTTCCCGCCATGCGAGGCACTCCTTCCATCTCAAATAGAAGCCCCGACTCTTCAATTAGTCGTTTCTTTTCAAACTTTCGTTGTTCTTCGTCCAATTCTTATTCTCCGATCTCCCACTCTACACCTCGGGAAACGCACAGAGATTATTTTACTGCTTCAAGGCTTTTATCTATTACCTCTTTCCTCAACTTCTCTCACTTCGGAGGAATGGGGTAAGTTTGCACAAATGTAGAAGGTTCTAGTTTAGGTAATGCTTTTGTCCGATTTTTGGCAGTTGTTATTTTCATAAGATTTGCTCTCACTACGCGATCGTATTGGAGAAGCTAGTTGTTTTGGTCTGAAGTGTTAAAACATTACAGACTATTTTAGTTTTTCACTATTAGATATGTTAGATGGTTTTCATTGTTTAGTCAATACTAAACAATAGTGCGATTGCACGGAGTGCTGGCGTTGCCGATCGAATCTGTAATAAATCGACCCATAAAGCTTAAGCTTGCTAAAATTGTTGTATAAATAAGATTGCTACAATCTGTTTTTGGCAAAAAACCTAACAAGCTGGTTTTATAATGAAATCTCAAGATAACCAAAATTGGCAGCGTAGATTAGAAGAAATAGAGCAAGAAATCAAGCAAAATAGTAGCAATTCAACAGAAGATCGAACTGAGCCAGTCAAATCGGAGATTTACGTAGAGCTTTCCCAAAAGATAAAAATTTGGTCGAGCAATATTAAAGAGTGGTTTAACGTCCTACCGCCAATAGGTAAAATAGCAGTGGGAGGTGTGGGCGCGATCGCTGCTTTATCGATATTGAGTACTGTCTTAAAAATTGTCAGCTCGTTAGTAAGTATTGCGATTATGTCGGTAGTGCTTTATTTTGCCTATAAATATTTTGTTGCGTCAAAAGAATAGGGAATAGGGAATAGGGAATAGGGAATAGGGAATAGGGTAAAGTAGCAAGTAGCAAGTGATTACTTATTACTTTTGACTTTTGTAGAGACGCGAAAGCGAAGCTCTCCCGTAGGGAGCCAGATCGCACGGCGCGCCAAGGCTTTTCTGAGGTTACCTCAGATTTGACGCGCCTCGTCTCTACGAATGCGTGACTTTTTTCTACCATTCATCCTTCGATCGAGAAGGAATTTTTTCCCAATCGTCTTCTGAAACGAAATTAGTTGGGATGGGTAGCAATTCTTCTTCGTATTCTTCCTCGTCATCCTCTGGCAGATCGTCTTCTGAATCTGCATTGCCTGTCAGTGGTTGGACTACTTTAGCGATCGCATCTTTGATAAAAGCTTTAACAAATTCATCCTTGCGACTCAACTGAAACTGTCGTTGCACCACTTCAGCAATGCCACCATCGCCCCAATCTTGATCTTGACGA
>JBOFLQ010000065.1:0-11549 GCA_051657945.1 Xenococcaceae cyanobacterium
GCGATCGCGTCAACTTTTTTATTACTAGTCGGGATTGGTTTAGTTTTACGCGATGCTTTTAAACCTTCAAGGCGCGATTTTTGGCGACGATGGTTGCAAATTGCTGGTGCAGCATTAATTGTTTCTTTGGGAAGTTATTTGATTTTTCCGACATCTTTTATTTATTTTGGTATTCTGCACTGTATTGCTTTTTCTTTGTTGGTGGGAAGGCTATTACTAAGACTGGGCATTATTAATATATTTGTTGGAGCGATCGCGATCGCTGTTTCACTCAATTTTTCTAGTCCCATTTTTAACGATCGCACCCTTAATTGGATTGGTTTGGCTACACAACTTCCATTCACGGAAGATTACGTACCTGTATTTCCTTGGTTGGGCGTTGTTTTAATCGGTTGCGGATTGGGAAGTATTTGGAAACAATTTGAGTTTAAAACACCTCAATTACTTACAAAAATAGGCGATCGCTTATCTTGGTTGGTAAGTATGGGTAGGCGCAGTCTTTCTATTTATTTACTGCACCAGCCGATTCTCTTTGGTCTGCTTTTTTTAATTCAACAACTAAGAAATTGAACGATCGATTTCTCGATAGCGATCGCTTAAAAATTCCAATAAAACTCTTACTTTTGGCGAGAGATGGCGTTGATGTGTAAAAACAGCCTGAATTATTGGCCCTGACGGTAATCGATCGGCAAATAATAACTTCAAGCGATCGCCACCAATTTCAGCTTCAACATGGAAATCTAAAACGTAAATAATACCCAATCCAGACAGGGCTGCTACTATCAAAGAATCGACATTATCTGAATCAAAATTACCTTTAACGGGAATTTCTTTTAAAATACCGCGATCGACAAATTTCCAAGGTAATAAATGTCCTGTATTAACTCTACTCACGTAGCGCAAACAATTATGATGGATTAACTCTTCTGGTGTTGCGGGAGTGCCATGCTTTTCTAGATAGCTTGGCGAAGCATAAACTGCATGGCGAGTTGTGCCTAAATGTTGGCGAATCAAACTAGAATCTTCTAAATTACCTATTCGAATCGCAACGTCAATCCCTTCTTCAATCAAATCTACAAAACTATCAGTTAAACGCAGATCGATTTGTAATTCGGGATATCGATCGAGAAACTCTGGTATCCACTGCGCTAAGCAACGTCTTCCCAAATGCAAAGGTGCGGTAATCTTCAGCTTACCACGAGGTTTTCCATTAGATATGACTAGTTCGTTGGCTTCTTCGAGTTCGATTAAAAGGCGCGCAACTTTTTCATAATAAGCCGTTCCGTCTGTAGTTAAATTTAGCGATCGCGTTGTTCTTTGTAACAATCGCACTCCCAATCTATCTTCTAGTTTTGCCACTCGTTTGCTAACTGCTGAAGGCGTAGTATTGAGTATTCGCGCCGCAGCACTAAAACTACCAGCTTGTACGCTTTGAACGAAAGCAATTAATTCTGGAAGGCGATCGAGCATTTGAAGAGGGGATAGGGATGAGTAATGAGTAATGAGTTTTTTTCTGTTGCCTGTTCCCTGTTGCCTGTTCCCTGTTCCCTATTTAAGAATAACAGGCACAAATGTTTTGCCAATTTAGATACTTCTCTTCTTATCAGGAAAAGGTTAACTTAGATCGAGTAGCATTTGTTGCTCGTACCATTATTTTTAACATTTTCAGTTTGGGAAATTGCAAACAAATGACCGCACAAACAATATCTTCAGCCTTGCTTAGCCCTGTTAAGTTAGGAGATTTAACTCTTGAAAATCGAGTAGTGATGGCACCTTTGACGCGATCGCGCGCGGGTGAGGAACGTATTCCTAACGCTTTAATGTCAGAATACTACTCACAAAGAGCTTCCGCAGGTTTAATTATTACCGAAGCAACAGTTATTTCCAAACAGGCGATCGGTTGGCTTAATACTCCAGGTATCTACTCGGACGAACAAACGATCGGTTGGAAACAAGTTGTCGATGCCGTCCACGATCGCAAAACGCCTTTCTTTCTACAACTGTGGCATTGCGGACGTGCATCTCACAGTAGTTTTCAAGAAAATGGTCAATTGCCAGTCGCACCTTCGGCGATCGCGATCGAATCCGACGACATTCATACCGCCAATGGCAAACAACCTCACGAAATTCCACGCGCCTTAGAAATCGATGAAATTCCTGGTGTTGTCGAAGATTATCGCAAAGCCGCCGAACGTGCTAGGGCTGCTGGTTTCGACGGCGTGGAAATTCACGCAGCTAATGGTTATTTAATCGATGCATTTCTACAATCTAAATCCAATCAGCGCAGCGATCGCTATGGCGGTAGCATCGAAAATCGCTATCGTTTTCTCAAAGAAATTGTCGAGGCAATTTTAACTGTTTATCCTGCAAATCGAATTGGCGTTCGTCTTTCTCCCAATGGCGTTTACAATGACATGGGTTCGCCAGATTTTCGCCCCACTTTTCTCTACGTTGCCGAACAGTTAAATAAATACGAACTCGCTTATCTTCATATTTTAGACGGATTGGCATTTGGTTTTCACTCTTTGGGAGAACCAATGACACTAGCTGAATTTCGTAAGGTATTTAAAGGCGCATTAATAGGAAATTGTGGCTACACCAAAGAAACCGCCGAAGCCGCAATTAAAAATAATGATGCTGACTTAATTGCCTTCGGGCGACTTTTTATCAGCAATCCCGATTTAGTCGATCGTTTTGCTAATAATTGGTCTTTAAATCCAGATGCCGAGATGAGTACTTGGTATGCTTTTGGCAAAGAAGGTTATACCGATTTTCCTACCTACCAATAGTAAATTATTTGCCAGCCAGGGATCTAAATTCCTGGCTAATAACTTAAGTATATGCACCATTTTCAACCACCGTCAGCGATTAAAATCGCTGTCGGTTATTGACTCAAAACATCGATTTATTTTCTTAGTTGAATTGAAACTTTTTGCTCATTTTGATTTTGCCTGAATTTTTCAAAACATTCTAATTGTTTAAAATTCCATCCGAGTTTATCTGTATATTTGCTTGTATCACCTACTCGCACTCGCGCTAATCCATCGGAAAACGGGTAAACTTCATCAAATTGTGGTTGAATAACTATTTTGCCAGTTCGATCGATAAATCCCCACTTATTTTTAACTTTAACTCCTGCTAATTCTTTGTAAAAAGGTGTAGCTTGCTCGAACTTTAACGGAATTACTATCTTCCCCTGAGTATTTATATAACCATATTTTCCGTCAAATTCTATTAATCCTCGTCCATTGGAAAAGACAAGCATTTCTCTAAAATTGGATGGCAATATTTCGTTTAGATCGGAGTAGCTATTTGCTAAATTATTATTATAAAAATACTCCAAGCTGAATTCTGATCTTAATAAATTATTATCTAAAAAACGAGTAATCAAAGGTTTTTTTAAGGTTATTAATCTACCCCAACTATCGATGGCAATAGCTAAACCCTCATAGGAATCTGAAATTGTATTTAACTGCGATCGATCTAGTATATTTCCTGTTCGATCGATAAAACTAAACTTATCATTAATTTTTGCTAGTGCTGTTTTTTCATTTAAAAAAATCACTCGCTCGAATTTTGGTTGAATTACTATTTTTCCATCACCATCGACAAAACTACGTTTGCCATTAATATTTACTTTTATTAATTTATTTGAGTCTTTGAATAAATTTGAAGCTATATCTAGTTGTCGATATACTTCTTTTGTGGTAAATTCTGCCCAATCAGAAAAACTTGAAGCTGTTTTATATCCATACACGTTATCAAACTGAGGCTTAACTATTCCCATATTTGTAGAGTTAACAAAGCCATACTTTTCATTGACTTTGACTACAATTAATTTATGAATAATCCCTGATATTTTGTCAAATTGAGGGGAAATTACTATTTTACCCGTGCGATCGATAAAACCCCACCCGCAATCATTCTGTACTAATGCCAATCCCTCAATAAAATCGGTAGCAATATCAAATTGAGGTGGAATAATCATTTTGCCAGTGCGATCGACAAAACCATATATACCAGGCTGGGTTATTACTATTTGCGCTAACTTGTTATTAGACAGTGACGATTTGATGTTTGTGCTTCGATCGCCCGTTTGAGCAAAACTAGGCTTATTTTTGATTAAACTAATTGTTGTTGTGATACTGACTAAGGACAGGAACAAAACCAATAATTTGGTTTTCAGAGCAAAACAGTATTTTGATAAACTGTAATATATTTTATTTTACTTTAATCCAGTTAAAAGCTAATCACGATTCACCAAAGAGCGATCGCCTATCTTAATAAATAGATAAAATTAAATTACTTGAGCCTGTGTTTCAAATGACTATTAAAGAGCAAATCATTCAAGAATTAGACCAAATACCAGAAGCGATGCAAAAGAAAGTATTTGAGTATCTACTTTCTTTGAAATCAGAAAAACAACAGCCAGAAGAAGACGTTTGGCAAGCATACTTGAAATCTGAAAAGCAAAGACAAGAGGTTTATCGTCGCCTTGCCAATTCCTAATTTTTTGAATAAAAGCTCAGTTTTGAGAATTCATGACAGACAAATCGAAAAATTTGGCGGTACTAGCGGTGTTAGAGATGTAGGTTTGCTAGAATCTGCGTTGTCACAACCACAAGCTACTTTTGGCGGACAATATTTACATGCAACCATTTACGAGCAAGCTGCTGCCTACCTCTATCATCTTGCCATGAATCATCCGTTTATCGATGGCAACAAACGAACAGCTTTTGCGGTGATGGACACTTTTTTAATTTTGAATGGCTATGTTCTTACTTTGACTGATGAAGAAGCATACGAGTTAGTCATACAGGTAGTGCAAGGAGAAATGAATAAATCACAGCTTGCTAGCTATCTCGATCGATCCATTAAATCCATAAATTGAAGTTAGCGCGATCGCTTGGACAAAGGATCTAATAATTGCGATCGCTTGGGAATAGCTTGAGTATTATTTTCATTACGCCACATTAGCAAAGGAAGGCTTAATATTCCTAAAAATATTACTACTCCCGTCATCATCCACACCATAAAGCGATCGGGACGGTAATCTCCTCGTTCTATTTGCCAAAAAACTCGATCGTATCGCCATGCAGCTAGCGCGATCGTTAAGATACCGAAAATAACCAAACAAATTCCTAAAGTTTCAGAACTAAAAAAACGATCGTTCGTAATTTTTTGTTGAGTAATACTCATCTGAATTTGACGCAGAAAAATACCGAACCTTGCGATCGCAAAACCAAAACCAATTAAAGCAATAGCAGTTCGCAACCAGGCTAAAAAAGTTCTTTCGTTTGCTTGATGTTCTCTTTGGCGATCGATTTTTTTGATTTCTTCAGTCATGGCGATCGAGGGCGAAAAAAATATATTATTTTCAGCAAAGAACATTGCCAACTATATTCTTATTGGTAGGTCATTAAAAATAATAATCACTCAAAATTGCTAAGATAATTCAAAACCTTGACTAAAATTGAGCCTTTTATAAAATTTCCGATAGCTTCATGAAGAATGGCGAACAAAAAGATTAGCTGTGCGGATAACGACGGAGAAATATTATAAAGTTTTTCAGATACAGAAGCACCGATTACAAAAATCATGTATCCTAGCAACCAAGCTAAGCCGCTAACTGCTGAAAAGGCTATATTTAGCTGCACGTCATTGACCCATAAAAGCAATAACTGGCATCCACTAAACAATAATCCTCCAATGAAAAATATTATTGAAGGAATGACAAAACTAAATATTACGGAATTAATTTCTTTAGTTTGGGAAATAAAACTATTAATATTGACATAAATTGTGAACCCAGGTTCTGTGAAAAAATAGCCGAGTAAAATTGGACGACTGAGCGAATTAATGAACATAGAAGTGATGTAAATCCAAACAAATCCACTTAGATAAAAACAAATAATTCCACCAACGCAAGTTATTAAAGCCCACCATTCAGCCCAAGAAACAATTGATTTTAATACTATCCATTGACAAATACTAAGAAAAAGCCAATAAAGCACAATAGCCCAATCTGCTGTAGGACGTACAAAAATTGAGCATGAAAATAAAATTAACGCAATAATAGTTCCTAATACTGGCGTTAGCATCCATATAAAAGGAAAATTTAAAATAATTGATGTAGGTGGATTAATAGGCATAAACTGACGTAATACTATTTTGGGTTAACAGTTAATTATTATAAAAATTCCCATTTAACTATTCGTTTGATTTAAAATTACTGCCATAATCAAGCCTTTAATTAAACTACCAATACCTGTGTTTATAATACTTAAAGGAAATAACAAAAGGAGTATACTAAGAAGATCTCTTGACCCTATTGGATATTCAAAAGAAGCAAAAATTATATAAGCTATATATCCTAATGACCAAGTTAATCCATTGATAATTGGCAACAAGAAATTAACTGGTACTCGATCGAACCACAAAAGTAAAAACTGACAACTACCAAACAAAAATCCTCCAATAAAAAAGATAATTAAAGGAAAAATAATCAAAGAATATGAAGGGGTAATTGTTTGATTATTATTAAATGAATTATTTATCGAAAGCCAGTCTTTGAGAATATATCTACAATCAGTAAAAAAAATATTGAAGTTTTTTCTATCTTTATCGATTACTTTTGACAGCTCAGGATTTCCTAAAGACTCAGCTAAATAAACAAAAACAAATCCACTCAACCAAAAGCAAATACTACCAGCTATAACAGTAACTAATCCCCACTGATAAGCCCAAGGAACGAAAAATTGTAAGATTATTGTTTGCGAAACGCCTACCGAAATCCAATAAGCTAACACTGCTGGATTTTTTAATAATTGGGTGGAAAGCAATAATATGAATATAAATGGACTAACAAAAGAACCAATTAATGTTACTATCATCCAAATCCAGGAAAATTTTTCAAAATTTAAAACATATGAAGCAATAAACATTAATTTACCTTCGATCGCTTTATATTTAAATTTACCTACTACTGTAGTTGCATTCAAAAAAAATTCCCTTAAAATCGATTAAATTTTTCTCATTAGAATTGAACTCGTTACAATTTTAATAAAGTCTTTTGAGGCGATCGCGATGGTTAGAGAAATCGATCGAGACATCAAACCGAATTTTCACAAAACTGCGATCGGGGGCGAACAAAATGAAAATACGCCCGATAAAGGTGGTGGTTTACCAGTAATTGAGTATTGGGCAGAACATACTCTTTCCCCAGATGGCGCTAAACTATGGCAAGCTTTATCTCATAAAAGTGCTTGTTTGTCGTGCGCTTGGGGGACTGGTGGACAACAGGGCGGTTTTGCCAACGAAGCGGGAGAAAAATTACAACGTTGCGCTAAAAGTGTGGAGGCGATCGCGGCTGAATTACAACCGCCAGTAGCAAAACATTTTTTTAAAAAATACGCGATCGAGGAATTACAAAAACTCACTTCACAAGAAGCCGACAGGTTGGGAAGACTTAGTTATCCAGTAATTTTGCGTGCGGGAAAATCTTATTACGAACCGATCGCATGGTCAGAAATCTATCAAATTGCTAGGTCAGCATTTTCTAAACCCGCCCAAAGAATAGCGTCTTATAGTTCGGGACGTTCTTCTAACGAAGCTGCATACTTACTACAATTAATGATGCGATCGCTCGGTTCTAATAATTTAGCAGATTGTTCCGATCTCTGTCATGCGCCTTCTACCGTCGGACTGAAACAAATGTTTGGTAGCGGTACTTCAATGGTTAGTTTGGAGGGGTTAAAGAAGGCTGATTGTGTCGTCTTAGCTGGTTCGAATGCTGCTTACAACCATCCGCGTTTGATGAATGAATTGATTCAATTGCGCGATCGCGGCGGAAAAGTAATTGTTATCAATCCTGTTCGAGAAATTGGACTAGTTAAGTTTGCTTCTCCTGCATATCCTCTCACATCTTTATTGCAGGGTTCGGAAATTGCTTCAATTTATTTACAACCAATTCCAGGTAGTGATGTTGCATTGTTTGTTGGCATCCAAAAAGCTTTAATAGAACGAGGAAAAATTCGAGAAACATATTTGCGATCGCATACAGAAAATTGGGAAGCAGTAATTAATTATGCCAAAAATATTTCTTGGGATGAAATTATTAATACTTGCGGTATTTCTGAAGAAGATATCGTAACTGCTGCTAAGATTATTTCTAATTCCCAAGCAGTCGTTTTCGCCTGGGCGATGGGCATTACCCAACAAGAAAATGGCGTAGATAACGTTTTTAGTATTGCCAACACTGCCCTATTAACAGGTAACGCAGGCAAAGAAGGGGCGGGAATGATGCCCGTACGCGGACATTCTAACGTACAGGGATTTGGTTCGATGGGCGTTACCGTGCATTTGAAACAAGAGATTCAGCAAGCGTTAGAAAAATTACTGGGACGTTCTCTAAGTCGCATACCAGGTTACGATACCCGTTCTTTAATTGAAGCATGCGATCGCAACAAAGTAGATTCTCTTATTTGTGTCGGCGGGAATTTATATGCTGCCAATCCCGATTCAAATGAAGCAAAACGGGCGTTAGGCAAAATCGATACGATTATTTATTTGGCAACCAAACCGAATTTAGGACATTTTCACGGTTTAGCCCGACAAAACACAATTATCATTCCTGTCTTCAATCGTTTTGAAAATCCTCATAAAACTACAACCGAATCGGGAAATAATTTCGTTCGACTCAATAATGAAGGAAAAACTCATTTAAAAGATGCCGATCTGATTTCTGAAGTTGAATTTCTTTGCGAATTAGCCCATAGATTGCAAGGCGAATCTCCTGTTAATTGGCGCAAACTAAACGATACTCAATACGTCCGTCAATTAATCGCCCAGACTATTCCAGGTTTTAGCAAAATGGGGGAGATCGATCGAACTAAAGAAGAATTTACCATTGCTGGACGTATTTTTAACGAACCTAAGTTTGCTACTTCTTCAAAAAAAGCATCGATGTTTGTTACGCCTCTTCCTAAATTAATTCTTCCAAAAATAACAGATTTTGGTTTATCCGAATCTACCCCTGCGATCGTCGTCGCTTTAATGACTGGACGAAGTTATTCTCAACACAATACAGTTGTCTACAAAAATGATGATAAATATAGAGGTATTCCCCATCGCAACTGCATTTTAATGAACGAGTTGGATGCAAAAAGTGCAGCAATTAAACAACATCAACTAGTCACCGTTCGAGCAGATGCAGGTAAACTAGAAAATGTAGAAGTTATCTTTGGTGCGGTGCGTCAAGGTGCAGCTTTAATGTTTTATCCTGAAGTCAATGCTATTTTCAAAGCGAAAATAGATAAGCGCTGCGGTACTCCTTCATTTAAACGTGTTGCGGCTGTAGTTTATCAATAGTAATAAACTACATCGATCGCCGATTAAATATTTTAATTATTTTTATGACTATATAATTGACGCAATTTTGTTGGAGAAATTCCTAAATAATAACCAATAATAACTAGCTGATTGATTAAAGTGGTTTTAAATACACCTAGTTTGTCCCAGCGACGACTAGAAGTAATTACTTGTGCGGATGCAATTTGAATTTTGCCTCGACGTTTGAGGCGTTGAATTAATTCAAAATCTTCCATAATTGGTAAATCTGAATATCCACCCAACTCTTCAAAAATGCTTTTTTTAAAAAAAATTGCTTGATCGCCATAGGGAAGAGAAAACAAACGCGATCGCAAGTTAACCATTAGTTCTACTATTCTTAAACATTTCTTTTTACTATCAATTTTTAATTTAAATGCACCTGCAACAACTTTCGATTGCGACAAAATTTCTTTGACTATTTCTTGATAATTTATTGGTAAATTAGTATCGGCATGTAAAAAAATTAAAATATTACCATTAGCAACAGAAGCACCTAAATTCATTTGTTTGGCACGTCCTAACTGCTTTGAGACAACCACTTTAATCTTTAAATTTTGGACAATTTCTACCGTGCGATCGCGGCTTCCACCATCAACAACAATTAACTCTACATCTAAATTATTTGTCAATTTTGATAAAGTTGTCTCAATATTTTCTGCTTCGTTCAAAACAGGAATAATAATAGTAATTTTTTCTGAAAACTGAGACATGAATTACTCGAATTTGCACTACTTACTATCAGTCATTAGTCTTTCTTTGCTAGGCGATCGATTCTGTAAAACAAGCAATTTTGTTGTACATTTTAATCATATAAAATTATTAAAATCGTCGAAGTTAGTAATGAAATTTTGGTGTTCGCTCTTTTTTATAGTATTATTTTTTGGCAATACACAAAATGCCGCAGCTAATCCTCTCGTCGATCGCCTCAATAAATTTCCGCAATGGGATAGTAAACCACTCGTTCAATTAGCTGAAAGGGATTTAATTTATCCTGATTGGTTTGCGGGAAATTGGCAAGCAACTAGCACCCTTATCGAACAAATAGCACCTTTAGCACCACAAATAGTAACCCCTGGATTTTCAGATAACCAAAATTACCAAAACAAACCAGTCCAGTTTCAAGTCAAATTTGTCGAAAATTACACACCCAAGCCAACAAAATTGCTAACATCATCAGTAATTGTTGGCAAACTACCAGTAATCGCCGATCGCGCTTTTAACGGCTACAATATCGCGCGATCGTATCTCGGCGACGATGCCGTTGTCTCAGTCAAAATAGATCCAGATAATCCAAACAAACAAATTACTTTTCTCAAAGGAAAAAATCAATTAGTTTCTACCGTCACGGGGCGAAATAGTGAAACGCCAGCACCCGATCGTTTTCTCTCTACCGAAGTAACTCAACAATTTTTTCGCAATCAATCGCGTCTTTATCTCAACGAAGTAGAAACGACAACAGATTATCGACTAGTAGATTTAAGTGAGATCGAAGCTAATCAAATTACAGCGATTTATCTTTCACCTAAAGACCCAAATTATTTTACTGCGGCTGGTCGTCCTGTGGCACTATATCGATATCATTTGTTACTAGAAAAGTTTTGATGACTTCGTTTCGTAGTATAAAAGCTTGCCAACATACTACGAAACGAAGTTGGTTGAGATATTTTCGATAGCCCAAATTGATTCTTTAGAAAAGAGGATAAACAAACCAAAAAAGAAGATCTGTTTTCTTCGATCGAGAACCAAGTACATGTATTTGTCTCGCGACAAACATACTACGAAACAAAGTTGATTTGAGATTGTCTCGATAGCCCAAATTGATTCTTTAGACAAGAGGATGAACAAACCAAAAAAGAAGATGCATTTTCTTCGATCGAGAACCAAGTACATGTATTTGTCTCGCGACAAACATACTACGAAACAAAGTTGATTTGAGATTGTCTCGATAGCCCCGATCGATTCTTTAGACAAGAGGATGAACAAACCAAAAAAGAAGATGCATTTTCTTCGATCGAGAACCAAGTACATGTATTTGTCTCGCGACAAACATACTACGAAACGAAGTTGGTTGAGATATTTTCGATAGCCCAAATTGATTCTTTAGAAAAGAGGATAAACAAACCAAAAAAGAAGATCTGTTTTCTTCGATCGAGAACCAA
>JBOFLQ010000066.1:0-3186 GCA_051657945.1 Xenococcaceae cyanobacterium
ACCATTCCCAATCCTTCATCTTGTTCGCGCATGACTAGAATCAGGTCGTATTTAGTTTTACCATGATAGATATAGCCAAATAGAGATGTAAAAGTAATGTCTTTAAGCTCTACTTGTGCCATGCCTCGATTGTTTGACCAAGGGGGATTGAGAGCAAATTTTACTTGAAATAAAGGCGATCGAGATTGTCTTTGTTCGGGCGGAAGTTCTTCAATTAGTTTTTCAAAAGGAATATCTTGATGCGTGTAAGCTTCTAAGGAAGACTCTCGAACTCGATCGAGTAATTGCCGAAAAGTTAATTCGCCTGAAATTTGGTTGCGAAGTAGTAAAGTATTTGAAAAAAATCCAACGATTCGTTCGGTTTCTGTGTGTGTTCGTCCCGAACTAGCAAAGCTAAGCAGAATATCTTCTTGTCCGCAATAGCGATAAAGCATGATTTCAAATGCCGACATTAAAATCATAAACAAAGTTACACCCAGTTGCTGACTCAGATTATTAAGGGTGTCGTTGAGATTTTTTGGCAACATTCTCGCCCTGCGATCGCCTTTGTAGGTTTGAACGCCGATAGGACGAGGGCGATCGAACGGCAATTTTAAGGCAGGGGAAAGATTATCTAATTTGTGTTTCCAATAATTAATTTGCTTTGCCAAAACTTCGTCTTGAAGCCATTGACGTTGCCAATGAGCAAAGTCTACATATTGAATCGCTAAATCTAGTAGAGGTGATGGTTTGCCAACTGAGAAGGCTGCATAAATTGCTGTCAAATCTTGATAGAAAACATCTGAGGATGCACCATCACAAACGATGCAATGCATATTCCAAACTAATAAATGCTCGTCGTCTTGGAGACAAAAAAGCTTAACTCGTAAAATTTCCTTGGCTAGATCGAACGGCTGACAAGCTTCTTGATTGGCTAAACAAAAAGCTTCTTTGTCTCTGTCTTCAACTGCTAAATGTCGCAGATCGATCGGTGACAATTTAAAAGTAAAAGTAGGCGCAATAATTAATTTGGGTTGTCCGTCTTGCGAAGGAAAAATAGTTCTAAGAACTTCGTGACGGCGAACTAATTCGGTAAGACTCTTTTCTAAAATTTCGATGTTAAGTTTTCCCGTCAGTTTAACTGCAACTGGTACATTGTTAGAAGAACTGTCGGGTTCGAATTGATGTAACAACCAAAGTCGCTGTTGAGCAAAAGATAGAGGTAAATTGTCATTACGCTCGATCGGCTGAATGGAAGTTAGTTGAGTATCGACACTACTATTTGCATGACGCAAAAAAGAAATTATTTCTGCTTTACGCTCTTTTACTTCATTTAGTAACTCTGGAGTTAAAACATCTTTAGGTGCTTTGTAGCGCAAGCGATCGCCTTCGACCCACAATTTAACATCTTGTTTTCTAATTTCAAATAATAATTCGTCAATTTTTTTCATAATAAAACTCAATTAAAACAATCGAAGCTCTTTACCTAAAAAGTTTTTAATTTTTTTAATAAATATATTTTTTAGCCAAAATAGATCTTTTGAATTTTTTTTGCATCGGTGACTCAACAAAATAATAGGTAAAAGTCGCAAATAGAATAACAATCATTATTCCCCAAATTGCGATAATGGACATTTGTCCAAAATTTAAATTTGCTCCAAAAATTGTCGAAAAATTAACTTTCCAGACAAACTTAACTAGATCTTGTAAAAACCAATGAACCAAATAAATTGAATAAGAAATTGTACCGAGAAAAACCATCACACTTGATGACATTAACTCGCCTATTAATCCCCTGTTTTGACTTAACGACAAAATCAACAGAGAAAACAGAGGAAAGGCTAATGCAATTAAAAATCGACCGAAATGTAAACTTAAAAGAATGCTAATAAAAATAGCAATAGCCGACCAATCTTTTCTAAGAAATTGGTTTAAAAATCTCTGACGATAAAGCTTGTAAGTAATTATGCCAAGAATACATTCTGCCAAACAACGTACTAGAGATGGAATGCCAGAATGATTTAGTTTTCCAGATATAAATACCAAGCAAACTGTCAACCATGCCAAAACATAAATAAATTTCATCCGAGACGATTGCATCCCAAATAAAAACAACAATAAAAACGGAAAGATGAGATAGATGATAAACTCAGCACTAATCGACCAAGCTGGCTGATTCCAAGAAGTAATTATGTCAAATAAGGGCGGTGTCTGTAGGTCGATCGCTTGCAACAAAAAAATATTTGTAAATAGAGAAATAAAATCGTTAGCGCCAGTAAAAGGGCGATCGAACAATGTTAATAAACTTGGATTCTGGTTGGATAACCAATTAAAATGCGTTAATTTAATTAATTCCAATCCGACAAAAAGCGAAAGCATGAAAGCATGTAAGGGATAGATTCGAGCAAACCTAGAAAATAAAAAGATTTTATAGTCTTGAGGGTTAACTTTTTTTTGAAAAGAGCTAATGTAAACGTGAGACAAAATAAAACCGCTCAAGATAAAGAAAAGATCCACACATAAATAGCAATTTTCCATTAACCTTGTTTGGGTTGATAGAATTTCTCCCCATTTTGGTATTAGTATTAGTGAAAAATGATGTATGGTGATGACGATCGCCGCTATCCCTCGCAATGATGTTAATGGCTTAATCTGCTCGATCGTCGATCGCTTTATGACTCGTTCATTGTTCATAGTTAATTAGAGCGAATCTTTCTTTTTTGCCTTGACAATAAAAGCCATATAAGACCATGAAAATCGATTTTTTAAAATCTTTTCTAAGCCTTTACTCAACATAACTTTGATTCGATCGGGTAACTTTTTTTCCAAAAAAGACGGCAAAATATTTAATCCAAAAAATACAATTTCAACCTCAGTTAATTGATGTAAACTTAACAAATTGCGAACATAATTCTCGGCAAACGCTCTACTCAATCCGTCATAACTTTCATTACTACGATCGCGAAGCCTGCACGGAGTGCAATCGCGCCCAAAAAACTTTTTTGAAACAAAATTTTTGATTTTTCTATTCCACGTAAAAAAGCTTTTTTCATTCATGAGTGACATGACGAGTAGCCCATCTGGCTTGAGAACTCTTAACATTTCTGAAAGCGCACTATCGATTTCATCTCGATCGACATATTCCAACGCCCCCATACAAAGAACCACATCAAAAAAAGAATCTGGAAACTCAAGATTTTGAATTTT